>CAISUR010000452.1 GCA_903888655.1 uncultured Bacteroidota bacterium
TCATCTTCTACTTTTTTTTCAATATCAAATTCAAAAATCAAATGTTTGGAAATTGTTTCTTTTATTTTGATTGACATTGAATTTTGCAATTGATATTGCTATTGAAATCTTTTTATAGCCTCTACAATATTTTCTTCTTTTACACACAATGAAAATCGAATATATCCTTCACCATTGCTGCCAAAAATGGTTCCCGGCGTTAGAAAAATATGTTTTTCATATAATAAAGTATCGATAAATTGTTCCGATGGAATTCCGATTGGGAGTTTTGCCCAAACAAATAAACCGACGGAATTTTTATTGAACGTACACTCTAATTTTTCGGCTAATTGAAAGATTAAATTTCGTCTTTTTGTATAGATTTCATTCTGACTTTCAAACCAATCTTTTTCCAATTTCAGGGCTTCGACAGCGCCTTTTTGAATTCCGTAGAACATTCCCGAATCCATATTACTTTTTACTTTCAGAACGGCATCAATGAATGTTGCATTTCCTGAAACCATTCCAACGCGCCAACCCGCCATATTGAACGTTTTACTCAACGAATTCAATTCTAAAGCAATGTCTTTGGCTCCGTCAACTTGTAAAATCGATAACGGATTGTCATTTAAAACAAAGCTGTACGGATTGTCATTTACAATTAAAATATGATGCTTCTTTCCAAAATCAATCAACTTTTGATACAATTCTAACGTGGTATTAGCACCCGTAGGCATGTGTGGATAAGAAACCCACATTAACTTCACTTTGGATAAATTTTGTTGTTCTAATATTTCAAAATCGGGTTGCCAATTGTTGTCTTCTTTTAAATCATAATTCATCGCTTTAGCCTGAACCAATTCGGTTACCGAAGCATAGGTTGGATAACCCGGATTGGGAATTAAAACTTCATCACCTTTATTTAAAAAAGCTAATGAAATGTGCATAATTCCTTCTTTAGACCCCATTAACGGCAGTATTTCTGAATTGAAATCCAAGTCAACGTTAAACTGATTTTTATAAAAATTGACAAAACCTTGACGCAATTCGGGTAGACCTTGATAACTTTGGTATTCGTGGGCTTTGTCGTCAAACATAGCGTTTTGAATCGCTTCAATTACCGAGGAATGTGGTGCCAAATCGGGATTACCAATTCCCATATTGATGATTGGTTTTCCTTCAGAAATTAATTGTCTTACTTCTTTCAATTTTCTGGAGAAGTAGTATTCTTGGACGCTTTCTAATCTTTTTGCTGTTTGTATCATTTTAATTTTGCCACGGATTCGGATTGTTAATTTTTAACCACATAGAAATATAGATTTCATTTTCTCATAGAGATGCTTCACTTGACATGCGTTTTCATAGTTATATAGAACGATAATCAAAATATAATTTTTTTACCACAGATTTAACGGATTATACAGATTTTCACAGATTGAATTTTGATATTGTATTTGATTTTTGAATTTGTTATTGCTTTTTGTTATTGTATTCCCCTAAAACCTTGAAATGATTGGTCATGATTTCTAAAATTTTAGTTGCTTTTTCATAATGTTTGTACTTTTCAAAAACGACATCCACAAAAAAGGAATATTGAAAAGGCGTTTCTATGATGGGCATTGATTGAATTTTGGTCAGATTTAATTTGCAATTGGTCATTACATTTAAAACGGTGGCCAAACTTCCAGGTGTGTCGTCCAATTCAAATTTAATAGAGGCTTTATTGATGGCTTCTTTATCAACTTTGCTTCTTTCTTTGCTAATGATAAAAAAACGCGTCATGTTGTTGTTTATCGTTTGGATTTCGGGTGCGATTATATTCAAATCATATAGTTCAGCGGCAACTTTGCTTCCAATAGCGGCAATATTTTTTAATTGATTTTGATAAA
>CAISUR010000453.1 GCA_903888655.1 uncultured Bacteroidota bacterium
TCCAATAGCACCTAATACCAAATATAGTTGTGCGGGAGTGCAGTATTTACTGAACTCAAAGTTTCCCATTATATACTATCATTATATAAAAAGTGTTTAGTGGAAATTAGAAATTTCTATTAACATTGATTTTTCTGGTTGCATTCATTCTTCTTTTTAGCGCTAGTTATACCTACACAAGCTTGACAAGCTTGCGCTTTAGCATCCGCCTTAGCCTTAGCATCCGCATCCGCCTTAGCCTTAGCAGCAGCAGCATCCTTTTGCGCAGGCGTCAATTGCTGTATTCCACCCCCGTTAGCTCCAGGAGGAGTTATACTAAATAATGCTCCTTCTTTCACCGCAACATCCTTAATTAAAAAATAAGTGAATAATATCATAATAAACGGAAGCAAGACTAATATCCAAGAAATCGCCTTAAATCCCTTTGAACACAACCAGTTCAATACCCAGGCCCAGAGTACAAGGAATAAGGACTTGGTAAGAAGCGTTTCAATGCTATAATTCTTAAAAAAACCCATGATTATTCCAATCGCTCCTAACACCAAATATAGTTGTGCGGGAGTGCAGTATTTGCCGAATTCAAAATTCTTCATTCTCATTATATATTATCATTATATAAAAAGTGTTTCATATAATTATACATTTTGACAGACGCCAAAGATTTTCTTTATTTTATTACACCGACCGGAAAGAAAAATGAGACAAAAACGAATTAAAAATAAATTGCTTAATTTTATATAATGAGGATTAAATTAAGTGAAAAATACCAAACTGAACGTGAAGAAATGTGTAATAAAATTATAAGTATTTTAGAATTAGATGAAAATAAATCGTTTCTGTTATGCGAATTAGATAATGATACAGAAAAACAGAACAAAATTTTAGAACTGAAAGAAGATATACAAAAATATTTTTCGGTTAGTTGTATTTCATCGTTTCGTCCCAATTTTGAATGTAAAAGACCTTACCTAAATATAGTAAGAAGTATATTACGAAAGCAAAATTATATATTTGAAAGAAGTGAAATAGAAAAATCCAAAAGCGATGGTAGTTTTTTTCGTTCAACTAAATATAGAATATTTAGGAATAATTAAGCAAAAATAATTCGTTAAAATTGCTTAGAAATAAAATCTTTATATACTATATAGAATGGCGAAGAAGAAGAAAAAGGAAACATTCAAAACTTTTAGAAATATGGAGAAATCTAAATTCAAGACCATCAAGACCACACTCAAATCTGTTTTATTGAAGAATAGTGAAGTTCAATCACTTATTACTAATTTAGTTTTTGAAATAAACGATTTGATTATTCATTCTTATCAATTTATTAGGTTGTATATTTTGTATTGCTTTCATAATAATTTGGCGTTTCCTGTTTTTGATGAGAAATTTACTTTTGTGAAATATTGTATCAAAACGTTAGGAACAAAATCTAATACCGGAAGAAAATCCAAAGATACACAATTATTAGATACTTTACAACAATTTTATACCAAGGAATATCAGCCTTTACTCAATCATACCAAAACAAATCTGGTCAATAAATCACATTTGATAAATATTATAGCAGAACAAATTCAAGTTTGTATTTCTACCAATATACAGGAACATTTTATTCAACATTTACTTCGTTTTATCAATAAAACCACAAATGATATTACAGAAGATAAGAAGGAATTATTTGAATTTAAGCATAAAATGCTTATGTTAGATGAAACAAATGAAATTTTTACTAATTGGAAACACACTCATTTACATCATATTTTACCAACAAATATCACAAAATCTATTTACTATGATGTGAAAGGAAGACAATTTGAGTATTTGAAAGGAATGTTGTATATGAATTCTGTATTAGAAACACAAGAAAATAAATTATTTCAACCATTACCACTACGAAACAATATTATTCCAAAGAATGTGAAATTTGATACTTCTTGTATTGCTGAGTTATTTTGTCCGGATGGAGAAAAGAAGGGAGAAATTTTGAAAAAAATTACTAATTATCAACCTATGTTATGGAGTAGTTTGTTGAATATGAAACACAAGGTATTCAAAAATAAACATTATACTTTTCATAATGAAATAACAACAGATGGAATTAGTTGTTCTTTATTATTTATTAGGAAAGATTGTAAAGGGGAAGAGAATAAAAACAAGCAAGTCAATAGCGAAGACTTTGAATACATTAGTATTGAAGAGTTAGATATTCAACAATTAGAAATTTTGAAACCAAGAAATATAGTAGGATTAGACCCGGGTAAAAGAAGTTTGGTTTATATGATGGATGGAGTTGGTAATAAATTACAATATACCGCACCACAAAGAAAGAAGGAAAGTATGACGATAAGAAACCAACGAATATTACAACGAGAAAAGAAACTAAACAACATAAATGAGTATGAAACTACATTGTCTTTACAAAATAGCAAATCAGTAAATTATAATAGTTTCAAATCTTATTTGATTGAGAAAGACCGACTGAACAAACAAACAACCGAATTTTACAAGAACGAAGTTTGGAGAAAAATGAAATTTAGACAATATAGTTATGGTAA
>CAISUR010000454.1 GCA_903888655.1 uncultured Bacteroidota bacterium
ATTTTAATAAAGGTAATAAAAAAACCGCAGATTCGGATTTGTATAAATCTGCGAATCTGCGGTAAATTATTATATATTTTAACTCTTCCTATTTCATTAATAGACAATTTTCTTATTAATTATAGAACCGTTTTGTGTTGTTACTTGAACAATGATAACCTCTTGTGCGATAGAAAGAGCATCTATATCAAATTTGGCAGTATTTAATCCCTTCGTGCTGTATATTATACGCCCTCTTATGTCTGAAATAGACACTTCTTTAATGTTTGTATTCGTCGATTCAATATGAATACCCGATGTATTTTTAAAGATAATTACATCATTGGTATATGAATTTGTGTTTATGGACAAAGCGGCTGGTGTAAACCTCAAAACAAAACGGTCATTAAAAGTTCCAGCTTGCGTAGTGAAATTATACGTTCCTTGTTTTAAGTTATAAATAACATTTAACAATTTATCTTCTAGATACACGTCTTGATTTTGGAATAAACCATCATATAATGGCATATCTATTTTGTAGGCACCTGCTGTTGTTGTAGAATACCCTAAAGGATGTAAATCTTGATCACTAAATGGTAATCCGTTTGCCTTAATGTTCAAATGATCTAGTCCTACAATTGAATATAATGATAAAGGGTTTCCTCCATTTACAGAAATAGCATCATAGTTGCGATCAACTGCAGTAGTAGCTCCCTGAGCATAACCCACAAGTATTTGTTTAAATAGTCCATCATCATTTGAAATTTCTAACCACAAACGATGTTTTTCAAACGCTTGAATAGCAACTGGAGCATTCATTCTAAAGAAAGAACTGTTGTTTCCTGTTTCTCTCATTGAATTTTTGAAAGTTACATTTCCGTTTGCTGTACCTACCACAAAAAAGGCATTTCCTGCAGCCACATGTCCATTTGGAATATTATTATTAACACCAGAATTTAATGCTGATCTTGTTCCAGTACCTCCAAAAATATTCCAAACTGCATAATCATTATTATTATAATTATTAGATGTATAAGGAGTATTATGAGTCCATAAATATATAGAACCGTTAATTTTTGAAGCATTAGCTGTGTCGCTTAAAAAAGCATCCGCATTCAACGAACAAGGATAAGGATTACCAATTAAATTCAAATTATTAGCTCCCGAAACTACAATTGGAATTGAGATATCGCCATTATTAGGTACTCCAGTAAACGTTCCTGTCCAAGAAGCTGCGGTTGAAGGCCAGCCTTGAGGTGCTCTAATGATATATCCTTTTCCTGGAATCATATTATAAGACGATGCTGTTTGAGACCAATTATACGCTGGTCCTGTATCCCAAAGGAAATATTTGTCAGATAATGTTAACGGAGAAAACGCATGAATTTCTTGACCAGCAACTGGTGCTGACCAATACGTATAATCAAAAGTAACCATAGGAGTAGTATTTCTATTATACTGAATAGCACCCGAATTAGTTACATTATTTGTTTGAACTAAACTTGAAGAATCCTCAAATTTTAAAGTTCCTCCAGTTACAGTAACCTCATTAGTGACAATTAGGTTATTATTAGTAAGAAAATCTACAATTCCCGAGAGAACTTGAACTGAACAAGCGGTAATGTTTCCAGAAGAAGTATAATTCCCATTGAATATTGCCTTTGTTGAAGAATTTGGAACACCATTGCTCCAAGCCGAACCATTCCAAGTAGTCGTATTTACATTGATGGCAACAGGTGGCGTGAATACATGATTACATGAGCCATTTGAAATTTCAACTCTATAATATGTGGTATTAGTAATAGCTCCAATTTGAGCACCCGTAAGTGTTGCAGAGGCACTACTTGGAATGTTGTTAATACCCGACGCAAAAGTTGGACTGGTAGACCATTGCCATTGAACTATTGTTCCTGTTTGCCCACTCAAAGTCAAATTAGCCGCTGTAGTTCCAGAGCAAATTGTTTGTGTACTAGAAACTGTACCTGCTACAATAGGAATAACAGTAATGGGTATCGTTGCGGTAGTAGTACAAACAGGTGTAGGTGTGCTAGCACTAGCTGTGTATGTGGTATTTGCCGATGGTATTGCATAGACTGTAGCGGCTCCTGTACCAGCAAGATAAGCAGTAGTACCCGCCGCTGTGGTAAACAAACCTGGTACCGCAACACCATTAGCTACTGGGGTTGTTAAAGTATTCCAAACCACTGAAGTAGCTGCACTTCCTGTAACAGCAAAATTATCTATTGCCCAAACAAATCCCCAACTCGCTTGATAACGGAATCTTATTTTTACATTAGCATTTCCTAAATAAGCTGCTAAATTATAATTAACATTTGTAAAAGCAGTAGGAGTCCCTTGAGATACTGTATTTGAACTATTACCCCATGTTTGTAAAACGGTATAAGTGGTAAAATTATCAGTAGAAATAGAAACTTCAGCCGAACCATTTATCCATGGTTTGTAATAATGATAAAAACTTACAGAAGCGTTAGTATAACCCACCAAACTAAATGATGCTGTAATTAAAGAAACGTCCGTTGTTGTCCCAGAACCTTGACCATCGGAATTTGACAGTATGAATTGAGTAGCATCATTACTACTCATAGCTCCCACACCAGATGTTCCACCTGGGCTATAACCATTTGGTCTTGGTGTCCATGCAGGAACTGCGCTAGAACCACCTGTTGAAGCATTAATAGCAGTCCACGTAGCCGGAAAACCTGAATTGAAATTTTCGCTCAAAATTGGAACTCCTGATACAATCCCTCCTGACGCTGTTAATGGAATACCGGGACCCGATTGACAAGCTGCTGTTCCAGATGGTGTCGTAATAGTAATAGCAGTCGGTAACGGATTAGCCGTATAGGTATAGGTTACTGATTTTGTGCTATAAGGCGCAAAACTTTGAGTTGCTGTAAGAGTATAAACTATCGTAGAATTAGAGTTAAAAGTATAACCCGACGAAGGATTTCCAGTAATTCCAATATTTGGAGACCATGAATAACTTGAATAATTTGCTAAGGTTGATGTAATTTGAATTAATGGTGAGTTAGTACTTGCACATTGTACACTTGAATAGCTATTTAATGTTAAAGCTGGTGGTGTAGGAACTACTTTTAAAGTATAATCCTCAGCCTCTCCTGCTCCTGAAAAGGTACATGGATTTGGACTAATAGCCAAGTAATCCATCACAATTCTCATTCGATATTCGCCTAATGCTTGACCTGCAGGAACATTGAAACTTCCGGAAGCTGTTGAAACATAAGTTCCTGTATTGTACATACGCTCTGCTGTTGAAAACGTACCGTCATTATTCCAATCGACCCATAATGCTACCCCAACGGTAACACCCACAAGACCAGTTGTAAAATTAATGGTTCCTCCAGGTGCTTGTGACACAATTAAATTCGTAAAATTTCCATATCCATTTGGAGAAAGACCTGATGGATTAGTTATGTTAGCAAAACCACCTGTAGTGGCAAAATTATTAAAGTAGGAAGAGGTCAACGCATTATTAGGTATACAATATGGAGGTTGATAAATAGTAGTAAAATATTGAATAGCTCCGTTAGTTAAAGGCACCCATTCTCCATAATCTCCACCACCACAATTAGTACGTACCCAAAAGTAATACACTGTAGCGCTACTTAAACCCGTAAGGTTAACACTTGTCACTCCTGGACCAACCGCACCATTACCTGTTGATGCGTTTGTTGGATTTGTTGGTGGCGTAGCTAATAATGCTGTTCCAGAACCAGTTCCAGAACCAGTGGCAGTGAACTGAACACCAACAGCATTAGCACTAGCACCAATTAAAGTAAAATCAGTGGTCCCTACGGAAGTTATTTGATAAACGTTACCTATTACAAAACTACCTGCTGTAACACTAGTAGCAGTTGCAACGGCTGGAGCGTAATAGTAAACGTATCCTTGGGCAGGTGCTGGTGTTGGTGCTGTCCAACTCAACAAAGCTCCTGTTGCACCTATATTGGCTACAGTAACCGCGGTAGGTTTTAAACAAACGGCCGGTACAATCGAAACATCATCTAAATATAATTGTCCCTGATTAGCAGTGGAATAGGCATTAAAACCAAAATAATACACACCACTTGAAGGAACCGTAAAATTCACTGAATCTGTAAATGGCGAACCTTTAATATTTGGAAGATCATCAATTGGTATAGTCATACTTGCAGCACTTGGAGAGGTTCCATAAGCTATTTTCATTTTATTTACCACGGTAGATGGATAAACCGTTCCACCATATAAAAAAGATATTTGATAGGTAGTCCCACCTGTTAAGTTAATACCCTCAGTAAAAAACCAAGCATTAGCAGTGTTTCCTGTTCCTGTTCCTGACTGACCATTATAAATCATCATATAACTGTCTCCAAAAGCCGAGTCTGTATAATAGAGATCTCCGTCTGTTCGCGTCCAATCATTTCCTATTCCGGCATTTTGTCTACTAGTACATGAGGGTAATACATTCGTCATGTTAGGGGCTACAGTAGGAATTACTGTTGCAGGAGTTCCAAAATCATTAAAATACGGAGTCACTAATGGATCGGGTTGTGGCGTACACAATGATGTAAAAGTAGCTGTGGTAGACCAATTACTTGTAGAATTGTCATCACATCTAGTTCGTATGTATACATAATAAGGTGTACTTGGTAAAATTCCTGAAGTAATATTGAAACTTGTAGCACCAATAGAACCAGCAGTGCCCGTTGCAGTAGAACCATTTGCTGGAGGTGTTGCTGAAGTAGTTATATAATATTCATAAGGATAAATCGTTGGAGCTGGCGAAACGGCAGTCCAATTTATAGTTGCACTGTTGGATGTTATTGCCGTAACAGCAGTAGTAGCAAAATTAGGCGCAGAACATGAAACCGGCGTCCATTTAAAAGTGATAACACCTCCAGGAAGTGACGTATTTCTTGTTAACACATTACTAGTATTAGCAGTTCCTGCTGAAAAATTACCCCAAGGAAATGATGAATAAGCCGTAATTGGCCAAGTTGCCGCTGTAGTTAAAGACAAGTTATTATAATCAGTATTTGAAGTACCTCTTAATCCTATTTGACCATAAACGGGTGTAGCTCCTGCATTTCCAAATGCAGGTGACGGAACCTTATATTTTATTTCAACAACATTAGTCCCTTCATAAAGATTAATTTGAAAAGTCCACGTACCTGTTTGAACTGCTCCACTTACTCTTCTTTTTGTTGAAAGATATTCTACAGTAAAAACCCTGCTTCCTACTGAACCCGTAGTGGCATATTTACAATCTAATGTTTGATTTGTTAAATCACTACCATAAGCGGAAATAGCTCCTTTATATGCCTCAGTACTAGAAATCGGAGAAAAGTTTGTTGTAGTTGGCGCGGTTGTTCCAAATGTAATAAATCCATTGGAGGATATATTTGCAGTTGTATAAACGGCTCCATTAAAAGTAAAGTTAAAATTAATTGGTACATTTGTTGCCACATTATCATCCCATGTAGTTGATCCAAACACAGCAGTTCCTGTAGAAATTGCAGTATATGTTTGTCCTGTTCCACTTCCTGAGAAAGTATAAGCAGCTACTTGAGCATTTGTTTGGTAGGTAACGCTAATTAGAGACAGTATAAAAATAAAGATTTTTATACTAGATAAAAATTGATTATTTTTCTTGTAACTGTTACTTAATAGTTTTTGTAATACTTTAATCATAGCAATTGTATTTTAGCATTTATATAAATCATCAAAAGTTATTTGTAACAAATACTTTATATCATCATATAATTAAGTTAAATATAAATATTGGAGGCTATAAATATATTAATAATTAACAATATACTAACATTAGATTTGTTAAGTTTTTTATTAATTCGACTAAAATCAAATATTAACGACAAAATACATTTGTTAAATATAGATTGCTGCAAGTCTGTTATTAATTTTTTGTAAACATACTTACATTCATTATTTTATAATCTCATTTTGTTTTGATAAGATGAATTTACAACTCTTTATCTATGATAAAAAAGCCTCCAATTTTTTGGAGGCATACATGATTTAACTGACTTAAAATTATTTTTAAAAAAACTATGCTAATGCACTTTCTTGACTTAATACTTTTTTCACAAAGGTTCTATATAAAACTTTATTAGGAACTACTCCCGAAGAAAGTATTTGTTTTTTTCTAGCAATTGAAGAATTTGAAGCTTCTTCGGTTCCTTCATTACTAGTTTGTGTTTGTTTAGATCCCA
>CAISUR010000455.1 GCA_903888655.1 uncultured Bacteroidota bacterium
AACTGGCTCAATGTGCTTTCTTTGCCCTGTGCTACTCTTATTATTTTACTTTCCATAGTCTTGATAGATTTGAGATTAAACAAAAAATCCCTCACTTTTGGTGAGGGATTTGTAATGACTTTTTTTAAAAAGCATCCTCAACTTTCAAGCAGTTACCACTTGCAAACAAGTAGTAATTTGCTCCCACTTGTTGGTAGAACTCAATTCCAACACATTGCAAAACAGTAACATTTACTGTTGGAAGAACTGCACCAGGTAAAGTTGCAGTAATAGTTGTTGCAGGAACTGGAGCGTATAAATCCAAGAAGCCACTGTATTGAATATCGTTTACCTCATTCAAGTCAGCATCCATAGGATCATAACTGTTAGTAGTAGCGTTGTATTCAAAATCACTCACTACTGAAAGCGATGTAATCAAACGGAAATGAGTTGCGCCTGATGGAGCATTAACCAAATTCGCTGGATTAAAAGCATCAACAACAAAATCACCAGTATCTCTGCCAGCTGAGTGAGTTAATGAGTAAGGAGCGTTGAAAATTCCATTGAAAGAAGTGTTTTTGTCAAACTCAAAACCTTTCAAGTAACTACGTTGTGTAGTGATTTCAATTTTACGGTAACCTCTGGCTTCCGTTTGGTCTTCAAGGTTGATTTTCTTCATTATAGAAGTCAATCTTCCAGTTACTTGGCTGTCGGCCATTTGTTTCATTACTTGTGATAAACCAGTACGAACTGATTTACCAGCTTTGGCACAAGCGCCAAATTCGTTCATATTCTCACGAGTTCTTTCGAACTCTGGAGCTGAGAGTACTTGGTCACCAGTTGGACCGCCAACCATTCCGGCATAGAAGCCTTCTTGACCTTTAATTTTAAAATGTCGGATATCTCCAAGAGTTCCAACGTACTTGATAACACCTTTCTGTCTTGCCATTTTTTTACGTTTTAATGGATTAATAATTAGATAAAATTCTTATGACAAATTTCATTCATTATCTTTGAATATCAATAACTTAAATAACTGTAAATCAATGCAATACAACGCAAAAGCACCGTACATAGTGGAAACCCATTGGCAAATTGAAGAAGTCCTTGATGGAGATAGCATAATCATTTGCCATCGTTTCACTCAAATGAAAAAAGAAATCCGTCTTTATGGTTTAGATGCACCAGAAGTAAAACTAAATAGGAAGATGATAGAGGATGAGGAGAAAAGCAGTTTACCTGCCCAATTATTGCTCCAATTTGGTTTGCAATCCTTGCACTTCGTTTTGTCGGTTGCACCGCCTAAAACAGCTGTAACTATCGTTACAGAACAGGAGAACTTTTACGACTACTGGAACAGACAATTAGGATATGTAATATTACCAGGAGGAGAATGTTTGAATGATTTGCTTTTGATCAATGGGTATGCAAAAGCAACACAAAACTATTATTGTGGACGATTAGCGGAATACCAAGCAATGAACCGCCAAGCGCAGCTTAATGGAGTAGGGCTTTATAGTTCTGTAAAAAGTTTTTGATTTGTTGTACTTATGTTGTACTAAAGGAATTTTAATTTTTGTGAGTACCAATAAAATATGTACTTTACAAGCGTATTAAGACTAAACGGCTGTTATGCAATGTTTTTTTGTTTTAAAAAAAATGTAGAGGCTTTTTTCTGTTTATTAAAACACCTATAACGGTTGACATTATTCCAATTGGAAAAAAAAGTGCTGCACCGGTTGCGCATTTTGGTTCTTGTGTCGCAGACATAGATTCAGTTATCCCATTAGCACTTATAATCATCGAAGCAAATGTGCAAAATATACCTAATGCAATTACTAAAGTTATGATTAAAAAAACAGGAAACTTTTGAGCTGCTTTTCTTTTGAATAATTTTAGAAGTAAAGCCAGAATTAAAGGAGCAACTGCAATTAATAGTGGATAAATAAAGGTTTGCATAAATTAATCTATTTTAAAATATTGCATAACTGGTAAATAATAGCCATAAAATGATACCAATATATCCAATTTAGGATGTATTCGCGATTGTTTGGTTCGCTTTAGTTTGTCAAATATATTAATTTTTAACAAACCTAATCTTTAAAATAGAAATACCCAGCTTTGCATAGAAATTATTTTCCGAGATGAGTTACTATCGTAATATGTCCTGTAAAAAACAAAACTAATAATAGGTTACGACAGCACTATATTCTAAAAAATTAAAACCATAGCACAGTACAGTAGTACTATGCCCTAAAAAATTGATACCATAGCACAGTACAGTAGTACTTTGCCCTAAAAAGTTGAAACCATAGCACAGTACAGTAGTACTATGTCTTAAAAAGTTGAAACCATAGCACAATACAGTAGTACTATACCTTAAAAAGTTGAAACCATAGCACAGTACAGGGAGTAGTCATTTGATTGGCTTACTGCGAGAAGCTCCTTTATTTAAAATAGAATTTGTATTTTTACAGCAAATATTAGTCGTTATATGAAACATTTTCAACTCCTTTTTCTTTGCACAACTATGGTGTTTAGCACCGCTGCTCTAAGTCAAACCATTAGAATGAAGACCAGCAGTGTAAGCTATATTGAAAAGAATAACAAGAATGAGTGGGGCAAATGGTCCGATTTTGTTAAAGCAGAATTGTTGGTTACTATTGATGCCAAAAAAGATAGAATTGTTATAAATTCGGCTCAAATACAAGTGTTTACTATTAAATCATATGGCGATAAAATGGAAACAGAAACCAGCAAAATTGTCCCTTTTGATTGCGTTGACAACAATGGTTCTAAATGTAAAATTTTAGTAATTACCAGAAAAGACGAAGGAAACCGGATGCAGCTTTACGTCAACTACTCCGAAGTGAAGTTTGTCTACAACATCTACAATTAATACTTGATTATGGATTTTACGTATCCAAAAAACGAGAAACTCAAAAGCACCAAGACTATTGATCTACTATTTTCTGAAGGAAAATCGGTGTCTAAATTTCCGTTGCGCTTGGTCTATATTCCTGTTTTAGATTCAGAAGAAAAATTAAAGTTTGGGGTTTCGGTTTCCAAAAAACATTTCAAAAAAGCGGTTGACCGAAATTATTTCAAACGCGTTTTAAGAGAATGTTATCGCCTAAATAAACATTTAATTCATGATCATTTAGACCAACCTTATGCAATCATGTTTTTTTATCAAACCAAAGAGCGATTGACATACAAGGAAATAAATGAAAAAACGATTCAATTGTTTCAAAAATGGATTAGTGCCAAAAACGAACCACTAAACCAAAAGGCAACGCTTACAAATCTTTAAAATCCTTTTTACTCTGCGGCAAAACACAAAAGCATCCCTTTCAAAAAAGATGTCAAATGAGATTAAAGTGTTTACTTAAAATATAAAAATCAATTTTTTGGCGTTTATGTCATATATTAAAATATGTTTGTTAAATTCGTCGATTAAAATTCAAGAAAAGAAAAAACCATGTTTTCATTCCTAAAAAAGAGATATATAATAGCTGTATTAGCTTCTGGTTTGCTGTTTGTAACCGTAAGTTTCAAGGACGATTTTTTTGAAATTGCTAAGCAAATAGAAATTTTTACCACATTGTTCAAAACCGTTAACCAGAACTATGTAGATGAAATAAATCCTGCCGAATTAATGGACAAAGCCATTAAAAGCATGCTTGCCGATTTAGATCCTTATACCAACTATTTTAATGAGCAAGATGTTGTGAAATTCAAAATAAACAACACCGGAGAATATACAGGGATTGGTGCTTTAGTGACTCGTAAAGAAGACAAACTAATCATTAAAGAGCCATATAAAGGATTTCCGGCAGACAAAGCGGGTTTAAAAGCAGGAGACGCTATCATTCAAATTGGTGACGTCATGCTCTCAGACTTTAAAGACGATGCTTCCCAACTATTAAAAGGCGCTAAAAACACCAAAGTCGATATTAAATATATTCGTCAAGGAAAAACTATTTCATCTGCAATTATTTTAGACGAAGTCGAAGTTAAAGCGGTTCCATTCTTTTCAAAAATTGACGAAAAAACAGGTTATATCGTGCTTTCGGCTTTCAATAGAAAAACAACACAAGAAACCAAAGCAGCATTAGAAAAACTTAAATCGGATGGTGCTGAACGAATCATTTTAGATTTAAGAGGAAATCCAGGTGGATTATTAAATGAGGCGGTGAACGTTTGCAATTTATTTGTTCCTAAAGGAGAAATTATTGTAACTACAAAATCTAAAAATGCTAAATATAATGCAACCTACAAAACCGCAAATGAGCCAGTAGATTTAGATATTCCTTTGGCAATTATTGTGGATGGGAAAAGTGCTTCCGCTTCTGAAATTGTTTCGGGAGCGTTACAAGATTTAGACCGAGCAGTGGTCATTGGTTGTCGTAGTTTTGGAAAAGGATTGGTGCAACGTCCCATTGACATGACGTATGGAACTCAAGTAAAAGTCACCATTTCACGTTATTATACTCCTTCTGGAAGATGTATTCAAGCATTAGATTATTGGCATAAAGACAAAGAAGGAAAAGCGGTAAGAACCGATGCATCAAAATATAATGCTTTTAAAACCAAAAAAGGAAGAACGGTTTATGACGGTGGAGGAATTCAACCCGACATTGAACTTGCTGATTCGAAGTTAAGTAATATTGCCGAAGCACTACAAAAAAACGATGGAATTTTTGATTATGCGACCTACTATTATTATAAAAATCCGAATCTAGGTGATAAAATTCCAAGTATTACCGATGCAGATTATAATGATTTCAAAACATTCTTGAAAAAAGAAAAAATCAGTTTTGATACCGAAACTGAATTAGCGTTGAAAAATACTCTTGAAAAAGCCAAAAAAGAAAAAATTGACGAAACGATTACCACTCAATATCAACAATTGATGGCTACTATTCAAAAAAGCGAAGAATCGCTTTTAGATAAAAATCAAAAAGAAATTAAAAAATTGTTGTTAGACGAAATCATAAAACGTTATCAATACAAAGAAGGATTGTATCAATATTACATTAAGAACAATCCAGAAATCTCTAGAGCATCTGTGCTATTGTCTAACCCTGCAGAATACAAAAAAATACTACAATAATGTTTCGATTTTTTAAATGGCTACCGCTTCTAATCTTTGGTTTTATTCATGCACAAGAGGAAGCTGTAAAATCAGTTTACTTTGAATTTGATAAATTCTCACTAGACGACAAACAATCTAAAGAAGTAATAGATTTTATCAAAAACACCGATTCTACTCGTATTGAATCCATTCAAATCTTTGGCTATACTGATGATGTAGGAAAAGACGCTTATAACTTCAAACTGTCGACTAATCGTGCGAATACCATTCAAACCAAGCTTACACAAAGCGGCATTAAAAGCAAAATAATTGTCACAATTGAAGGAAAAGGACGTGTGCTAATTGATGATGATATTGTGGACAATCTTCCAGAAAAACGTTCTAAAAACCGGCGTGTGGATGTAGTATTGAATTTAAAAGAACTTCCTAAATTAGTGTTGCCAGGATTTTATAATATGCTTCAAAAAAATCATGTTGTTGGCGATCATATTTATTTAGAAAATATTTTGTTTGAAAAAGGAAGCAGTCGACTCACTACAAAATCAAAAACAGAATTAGATAAAGTCGCACTTTTATGTTTGCGGTATAAAAATATTGAGTTTGAAATTCAAGGGCATGTATGTTGCACACCACCCAATCAAAGAGAAGCTATTGACAAGGACACAAAAAAAAGACAATTGTCATTAAATCGTGCGCAATCGGTATATAAATATTTGGTTTTTAGACGCGTTTCTAAAACTAGAATGACTTTTAAAGGATATGGGAATACGGTTCCTCTTGGCAAAGATCCCGAATATGACCGCCGAGTGGAATTGGTGATTACAAAAATTTAAGTGCCGCGTTTCATTTCGATGTGAGGGATATCATCTTCTAAATACATTTCGCTGGTTTGCATAAATCCATTGCTTTCATAAAATTTCTTCAAATATAATTGTGCCGAAATTGTTATCTGTTTGGTATCAAAATTATGTTCAATGGCAGCAATTGCTTGTTGCATCATATCGTGACCCCATTTATTATTCCGAAATTCGGGATGAATGACAACCCTTCCAATGGATGCGTTTTGAAAATAATCGCCTGCCTTAAACATTCTCGAATAAGCAATAATTTGATCGTTAACTTTCCCTAATAAATGCAATGCTTTTTCATCTTTACCATCAATGTCTTGATAAACGCAGTTTTGCTCTACTACAAAGACATGTGAACGTAGTTTTAGTAATGAATATAGCTCACGAAGAGAAAGTTCGTTAAATCGCTTTATTTGCCACACTACGCTTTTTCCCATACGGTTTCTTTTTTAAGAATTGAACTGATTTTATGATAGCTTCCAATTCAAACATTAATTCTCTTTTTTGTTTCGAAGGAGCATAACAAAATCCTTCTATGACTAGAATTCTATTGTTTGGATTATCGAAAATGGTATAATTGATAAATGGCCCCCCCATAAAATCGTTTAGCATTTCCCAATTTCCCTTTGTTTCGAATGTTTCTCTGTTATAAATTTTGATTTGAGATAGATAAGGCGAAAATGCCGGTTCTGTAATCATTCTTGTTCTTGGTATAGCTCCGTGAATGTAGATTCGTCCAATGGAATCTCGAATATGAGCTATACGCTTAACAACATCATTATTACCTTTTAAGCTAGTTATTGGTATTTGATATACTAATAAACTTAAATTTCCGCTTGTAATGTCTTTTTTAAGCCAAACAAATTTCTTGCCGTGCATTACCCTTTTATACTTTACGGGAATATTTAGTTTGATATTGAATCTATTGATTAAATCTTCAATGTCAAAAAGAGTGTCATGTTTGATTTTTTCTTGAAGAAATTTTACTTCTGACTCTTTGATTTTACTGATTATCTTTAAATCATTTTTTTGAATGGTGTCAAGAATTTCTTGAACCGTTTGTCCAGAAATATGTACCACGATTTGTGGAGTAGCATATTCATTTTTTTCGATTCTAAATTGGCTTTTGGCTTCCTTTTTTACAACGATAATGTTTCTGCTATTGGACATGAAACCTTCCAGTAATTTAACCGGAAATTGGTTAAGTGAAAAGATAGGTTCTTCTTGTGGTAAACCCAAAACTGGTGAAGCAAATTTATTTCGTATACTATCTCCCACCTCACCATTCCAAAGTTGATCATCAATTATGACCGAAACTTCATTGGTTTTTCCGGAGGTGAGCATTGGTTTTTGTTCTTTAGATTTACAAGAGACAAAAGCAATGAGTATAAAAAATAAAAAAAGGGCTTTATTCATAATATGAAATAAAGCCCAAATTTAGATAAGATTTTTTTATTATCCGTTTATTTTTAGTTTCATTCCTGGTTTTATGCTTTCTCCTTTGATATTGTTCCATTTTTTAATATCGGCAATGGATACTCCAGGGAATTTTTGTGATATTTTTAAGAGTGTATCTCCTTTTCTTACTTGGTATAAATTTTCCTTAGTTTTTTTATCGTTTGAAGAATACTCGTTTTTTCTAGATTGATTGTCAGTAATAATTTCTTCTTTACCAACAATTAGTTTGTCGCCAAGTTTAATGTTGGTGTCTGAAAGCGTATTCCATTCCAAAATATTATTTACAGAAACATTATATTTTCTTGCAATCGTTCCCAAATATTCTCCTTTTACAACAACATGTTCAATGTTTTTAGTTTTTGATTTAGAGTTTTCTGTTTTTTCTTCAACTGCATCGACCGTTGAAACAATTAATTGAGTTCCAATTTTTACATTGTTGTCGATTAAATTATTCCATTCTTTGATGTTTTCCACCGTAACATTGTTCTTTTTGGCAATGGTAAAAAGATTGTCACCTTTAGAAACCACATAATAATTCTCTGTTTTTGAAACTACTTCAGCTTTCTCATCTTTTTTAGTTTTGTCAGATTTTGAATTTTTATGTTCCACTGATGCAATGTCTTCATTTTTAGTTACTACAGGCTGTTTCACTTCTTTTTTAACAACCGTTGTTACTTTTTCGTTTTGAATAATTTTTATTGAGGCTCCTAAAGCAATATTGTTAGTTTTAAGCTTATTCCATTTTTTTAATTCGGCAACCGTAACATTATATTTTGAAGCAATTTCACCTAAATTATCTCCTTTTGTCACTTTATGTTTTTTGGTAACTT
>CAISUR010000456.1 GCA_903888655.1 uncultured Bacteroidota bacterium
ATAGTACTAGCCCCACGAGAGAATTTTTTGGTTTTAATATTCTTCGCAATGGATTGTTTGAATGCCTCATTAATAAACCCACGGTGATTGAAAAACGAAGGATCTTCACTGGTCAGCACACACTTTTGAAGATAGGGCGAAATGTCATGTAAAGGTGTATAATTTGGATTGGATAAGCCTACTACAATTGGGCGTTGTTCTACTCCTTTATCGATCGCACGATAGGTAAATTCGGAATTGAGTTTATTCAAATCGGCTTCTCCATATTTAGTGATTTTCAGGTTTTCAGGTTGGAGTTTGCTTTCAAAAACAATAGCGTCAGGATGGCTCTTGCTGAATTTAAAATTGAGGTTATAACTGAAATTCCCTTCTGCTTCCATTCCTTTAAAATGACTGAATAGACCATCGGGCAAGGACGTAATAAAATCTTGTGCTTTCATCTTCGGAATGTTCAATTTCAGCGCATAGATTTTGTCAGTATCATTGGTATAAGAAAGATATGGAAAGCATTTTATTGCATTTATGGTAACCTGTGAAGTGTTATCAATTGTCATATATCGGGCACCAAAAATCAATTTGTAATTAAAACGAGCATTTTTAATAGCCACATCGTTCTTGGCAATTTTAGCATGATTGATTTTAAAATCATTGATAGAAGCATAGCCCTCAATATGCAAGTCACCACCGTTCATCTCTAGATTATCTAAATTGAAATGAATGGTTTTGAAACTTGTTTTTAAATGAAATTTTTTGTATAAATAAGGAATTCGAATACTGTCTTTTTTGGGATTGAAAAATGTCAAATCGGCTTTTCTATCTCTTGGATCGGCAAACCCAGAGAGGCTCCAATTTTGAGTAAAATCATCTGCTTTGACAGTAATGAGTGAGGCTAATTTTTTGTTTTCTAATTGCAATTGCTTGAAATCAAAAACGACTTTGTTTCCCATATCGTCCATTTTGAATGCAAATCCTTTTACATTCATATCGGTTGGAACGAGGTTCAAAGTTTTGGATAAAATTCGATAGGCTGCTGTAGCATAATTGATTTGGTTATCGGTTTTATCTTCTTTCTTATGTTGGAGAAAAGCATCAAAATTGCGACCGTTTTTATTCTTAACCAATTGAATAAAACCTGTATTAATTTCGAGTTTTCCTAACTGGATATTTCCAAAAAATAACTGCCAAAAGTTAACCGAAGTTTTCAGATTTTTAATACTTACCAAAGTATCTGCTTTTTGAGGCACTAAAGTAATTTCTTTAAATTCTAAATCGGATAACCCTTGAAACTGGGCACTTTTTACATGAAATTGGCAATGGTAATCTTGGTGGAGTTTGTGGTCAATTTTGCTGATAGCAGTTTCTAAAAGAGAATTTCTAAAAAAGAAAAGTATAATTACTCCAAGCACAATTACGAGAAGGAATAACTTTAAAAAAAGAAAGAATTTTTGTTTTTTGGTTCTCATTTAATTTTTACCATTCACTTCTAAACCAACTCCAATAACGTTGGGCAAATAGGGTCCTTTAAAACTATTTGTTACTGTGATTTTATAATTCCCTTTAGCAAGTTTGATGTTGTCTTTTATGGCAAGGGTTAAATCACATACATCACCTGAACAATCTGCTAATTGTTTACCAGAGCTGTCTTTAATCTTTAAGTCAATGGCAAATTTTTCTTTGTTGCCATCTGGAGTTTCCATTACAAAATTGATAGGAACACTATTGAATTGGTAATCGAATACATGACTGAATTTGAAAACAATGTCATACGACTGAGAATCATTGTCAATAGTAAAATCAAATGTTTTGGCATCTGATCGTTTCCATTGATGGTTTTCTGGAAATTCATCAAACCTACTATAATTAGACTTTACTTTAGAACATGAAATTAAAATAAAAACGGATGCAATTAAGAAGAAGATTTTTGTTTTCATGATGAGTTGTTTTTTTTAAGATAACGGATACACTATCATTTTATTACCCAAACAAATGCGCTACAACCTCTTCAATTTTAGAAACTAAAACTATTTTTATCAAGGACTTTTTAATAGAAATCTTATTGTATTTGGAAACAAAGATGGTAGCAAATCCTAATTTTTCAGCTTCTTGAATGCGTTGTTCTACTCGATTCACAGGACGAATTTCTCCTGAAAGTCCGACTTCTCCAGCAAAACAAACGTCTTTTCCAACGGCTATATCTTCATTTGACGAAAGTATGGAAGCTACCACAGCCAAATCAATAGCGGGGTCATCTACCGAAATTCCACCCGTAACATTTAAGAAAACGTCTTTAGTTCCTAATCTAAAACCTGCTCTTTTTTCTAAAACCGCCAAGAGCATGTTTAATCTTTTGGCATTATAGCCTGTGGTAC
>CAISUR010000457.1 GCA_903888655.1 uncultured Bacteroidota bacterium
ATCTGTTAAGAAAGTATCTGCTCCAAATGCACTATTCAGTGATGATAGAAAAACAATTACTATTGAATACCCACTAAAAGACTACATGGAAGATCCTAACAAATTAAATTTTGAAGTAGAGTTTTAATTTTAAAGAAAATATGGATATAATTTGAAGTAAATTTTATTAAAAAGGATATTGAGTGCTTTGACTTATAAAAAAATGAATAAAAAAATCCAACTTCAAGATTTAGGAATAAAAGATTACAAAGACACTTGGGATTATCAAGAAAATTTGTTTAAAGGAATTGTTGACTTAAAAATTCAAAATCGTAAGGAAGAGACTAATCTTTCAACTCCCAACTTCCTACTTTTTGTAGAACATCCACATGTATACACCTTGGGTAAAAGCGGAGATATCTCTAATCTACTTTTATCCGAAAAACAATTGGAAGCAAAAGGAGCTACTTTTTACAAAATAAATAGAGGAGGCGACATTACCTATCATGGTCCTGGTCAAATTGTAGCCTATCCCATTTTAGATTTAGAAAATTTCTTTACCGATATTCATAAGTATTTACGTTTTTTGGAAGAAGTGATTATACTCACATTAGCAGAATATAATATTAAAGGAACAAGAAGCGAAGGAGAAACGGGCGTTTGGCTCGATGTTGGCACTCCATTTGCTCGAAAAATTTGCGCAATGGGTGTTCGAGCTTCTCGTTGGGTCACTATGCATGGTCTGGCGTTAAACGTAAATGCAGATTTAGGATATTTCGACAATATTATTCCTTGTGGAATAAAAGGAAAAGCGGTTTCGTCTCTGCATGTCGAACTTGGAGTAGACAAAGTGAATGAAGAAGAAGTCAAAAATAAAATCCAAAAACATTTTTCAAAACTCTTTGAAGCAGATTTTCAAACTGTAAGCTCATAAATCTAAAATCAACTGTTCTGGCAATAAACGAAAACTCATTCTATGGTATTTTGTAGTGCCATATTTTCTTATGGCCTCTCTATGTTCTTTAGTTGGATAACCCTTATTTTGCTTCCAATTATACATTGGAAATTCTTCATGAATTTTGTTCATATACTCATCTCGATAGGTTTTTGCTAAAACAGATGCCGCAGCGATACTCATATATTTAGAATCTCCTTTAATAATAGTACTATAAGGAATGTTATTAATAGGTTTAAATCGATTTCCATCAACTATAATATATATTGGTGTCGGATTTAACTCTAAAATACATTCCTGCATTGCTTTTATGGAAGCGTTTAGAATATTAATTTCATCTATGATATTGGGTTCAATATTTTTAATAGCAAAAGAAATTGCTTTTTCTTCGATGATAGGTTTCAATTGCTCTCTTACTTTTTCCGACAATTGTTTAGAATCATTAAGCAAATCTAGTTTAAAATCATCGGGAAGTAGAATAGCCGCCGCTGTAACTGGACCAGCTAAACAGCCCCGACCTGCTTCGTCAGTACCACATTCATATTGAAATTCGGTAAATCTTAATTTTAACATAAAATTATTTTGTATAAAAGTATAAAATTTAACGCAACCAATCTTGTATTTACGCATCATACAAGGGAAATCGAATAACAAAGATAGTAAACCTTAAAAAATTTTAACAAAAATAAAAAGTAATATTCCTTAGTATTATTTGTTTATTTAAGAAATTATTAAGAAGTTTGCGGAATAACTAACTCAAATAAATTTAATATGAGATCGAAGTTCAAATGGATTTTTACGCTTTTAATAGCGTTATCAATGCAGTTTTCGTTTGCACAAGAGAAAACTGTAACAGGTACGGTTACCGATGGTAATAGACTACCTTTACCTGCAGCCAATATTAAAGGCGCAAAAGGCAGTGTTGCTGCAGATGTGGATGGAAAATTTTCCATTAATGCGAAGCCAGGTGATGTGCTGGTTGTAACCTATCAAGGTTATGAGACTAAATCAATTACTGTTGGTGCTGCCAATAGTTACAAAGTTTCTTTAAAAGAAAATGCCAAAGTTCTTGAAGACTTAGTCATCGGAGCGATGGGTATTAAAAGAACACGTAACGAAGTTACTTCTGCACAAAAGCAAATTGGTGGTAAAGAATTAACACAGGCTAATAATCCTAATGCTATTCAAGCATTAACAGCTAAAGTTTCTGGTTTGCAAATTAACACTATTTCTAATGGAGTAGCACCTGAAACAAGAATTTTGTTAAGAGGAATTAGATCTGTTAGTGGAGATAATTCAGCATTGGTGGTTATAGATAATTCTATAGCTACTGCGGAAGTATTGGCTCAATTACCACCAGAGGTAATAGAATCAGTAAACGTTATCAAAGGAGCTCAAGGTGCTGCTCTTTATGGGGCACAGGGTGTTAACGGAGTTATTATAGTAACTACAAAAAAAGGCTCTAATAAAGAAAAGTTTATTTTTGGATTTAATACTTCAATTGATTTTGAAAATGTTTCTTTTGTCCCTAAAAGGCAAATGGATTATGGTCAAGGTTGGGGCAATGGTTATCAATTTCAATTTCCTGACGCTGCAGATCCTAGAAATGGTAATACCCAGTTTTCTCCATACGAAAATGGAGCTTGGGGACCGGCATTTAATGATCCAACTTGGGCTGGAACAACAGTTCCAGTAGGTTTACCTCAGGCGGATGGACATTTCTTAACGACTAAATGGGAGCCAATTAAGGACAACATTAAAAAGTTTTTCAAAACGGGTGTTGTCTTACAAAATTCGTTCAACTTCAATGTAGGTGGTCCAGACTCTTATGCCTTTCTATCAATCAACAGACAAAATACTGATTTTGTGGTTCAAGATGATAAATTAGTGAAAAATTCGTTTACTTTCAAAGCAGGAAAAAAAATCGGTAAGTTTAGAATTGATGGAAATGTAAGTTACATTTCGCAATCAACAAGTGAAACAGATCCAAATTTATATGACGCCTTATTACAAACTGCTACTAATATCCCTGTAGAATTGTTTAATAATAGTTCAAACGAACACCATTGGACTGCTTATTCAACAAATCCATATTGGACTATAAATCATTCTAGAAACAATAATGCTTCTAATATCATAAATGGTACTTTATTTCTTGATTATGAGTTTAATAAACATATAGATGTTTCTTATAATGCTAATTTAAATTTGGTTACAAGAGAAGGACAGTCTTATAATGATGGATGGAACAATTTAAATTATACTTATAATTTTGCACCCTACACAGATTTTGGTACACAAACTCCTACCATTGGTGCTTTGGGTGCTCAACCTGTAGATTCATACTATTATGATAGTGTTTCAACAACAAGAAATTTTTACGGTGATTTATTGTTTAATTTTAAATATAATTTATCAAAAGATTTTAAATTAAAATTCAATATTGGTAATAATACCCAAGATGCATACTATAAGGTTGTTTCAGAGGGTGGTACAGGTTTAGATGTTCCAGGATTTTATCACATTAGCAATGTGTTAAATCCAGCAAACCCAACTACTTTAAGAGGTTTAGGTTATAATAATGCTATTTCAAGATATAGAATACTAGCTGGATTTGCCAATTTTGATTTATCTTATAAAGATTATTTGTTTTTAAATGCAACTTCTCGTGTAGAACAAAAATCTACAATTACTAAATCTTATTTCTATCCATCTGTGGGAGTTTCATTTATTCCAACAAAAGCAATCGAAGCTTTAAATGATAATAAAGTTCTTAACTACGCAAAAATTAATGCTTCATACACAGTAGTTGGAAATGCTTCTATTACTGCTCCATATGCTACCAATGAATTAACTAAAATACCTCAAGGTTTTCCTTTCGGAAATATTTCTGCTTTGGCATATAATAATAACCCTACTAATCCGAATATTAAACCCGAATATGTTACTACCAAAGAGATTGGTGCTCAATTTGGTTTTTTCAAAGATAGACTTACGTTAGAGGGCTCTTATTATGTGGCAGATACTAAAGATTTGATTACAAATGTATCTACATCGTCTTTTTCAGGAGCTACTACTTCGTTGGATAATGTAGGATCACTTCAAAATAAAGGATACGAAATTGATTTAGGGTTTACTCCAGTTAAAACAAACTCTTTTAAATGGGATGTGAAAGCAAATTACAGTACTTATAAAACGATTGTTACAAGTTTAGCTTCAGGGGCTACAAGTGTTGCTTTACAACAAAACTCTCAGGTTGGAATTTTTGCAGAAGTTGGTGAACAATTTCCATTAATTAAAGGTACTGCATTTGTAAGAGACGCTAACGGAAATGTAGTTGTTGATGCTAATGGCTTACCACAACAAACTTCTACATTCCAAAAATTAGGAAAAGGAGCTCCAGACTATACTATTGGATTAAGTAACTCATTTGAATACAAAGGATTTAAATTCACCGCTGTTGCTGATTTAAGAGTTGGTGCTTCTGCGTATTCTTTTGCTAAAAACATCTTATTATTTGCGGGGGGTGATTTAGATACAGCAGGTTTTGATAGATCTCAAGGATATGTTTTTCCTGGAGTAACTACTACTGGAGCTCCAAATACTACAGCTGCCATTGCAGCTAGTCCTTCTGGTGTTACAAACTATTTTACTACAACGCATAGAAATATAGCTGAAGCAAATGTTATTGATGCTTCTGCTTTAAAAATAAGAGAACTTTCGTTAAGCTACACTTTACCTAAAAAACTTATTTCATCAGCAGGGATAGAGTCATTAAAATTTGGTGTAAATGCAAGAAATCCTTTTGTATTTTTAGCTGATGGAAGCTTATTAAAAGCTCGTCATGGTCTAGCTAACAATGGGTATGGTGACCCCGAAGCATCAAATACAACTGGTAATGCTCAAGGTATTATGAATGTAGGTCAATACCCAACGACTAAAACTTATGGTTTCTCAATAAACGTAACGTTCTAAATATAAATTATTATGAAAAAAATAAAATTTTTATTGCCGATATTAGCTCTTGCTCTTTATTCGTGCAGCGATTATTTGGACATAAATAGTCCAAGTCCTAATGATTTGGCTTTTACGCAAGCTAGTCCTAGTAAACTTTTGCCAGGAGCTCAAGTTTCTTGTTATAGAGTTCAAGGAACTACAATGAATCAATTAGGAAATGTTTTTATGAATTCTTGGACTAGAAATGTACAATCGTACGGAAATGGTTTTGACAAAGAATTACAATTGAATTTAGATACTGGATTTTATAGCGGTATTGTTAGTGGTAGCACTGGATTAGCTGCTTTGTTAAAGAATTTCGATGCTATTATTAAATATCCTAATCCAACTGGTGAATATGATTATTATGTAGCTGCAGCTAAAATCTGTAAGGTTCATTATGAACAACAAATTGTAGATTTATATGGTGATACACCTTATACAGAAGCATGGATGGGAACAGCTAATACTACACCAAAATATGATGATGATTATTCAATTTATCAGAAGTTATTTGCTGAATTGCAATCTGCTAGAGATTTGATTAATAACGCTAACACTAATGTTGTTGATGATATTTCTGCATCTGATGTTATGTTAAAAGGTCAAATGGATAAATGGATAGAATTTGCTAACACACTTCAATTAAGAATGTGTATTCGTATGTCTGAAGTTACTGGTGATAAAGCTACTTTCAGAGATGCAAGATTAGCCGAAATTCAAAATGGGCCATTTTTATCTGGGGATGTAACCGTTAATCCTGGTTTTAGTGGGACTAATGATGATCAAACAAGTCCTGCTTTTGGAACTTTTTGTTATTTAGCTAGTCAAACTGCGCAACAAAATAGAACTTTTATTTGTATGAGTGGTCATGCCTACAAAGCTTTACAAACTTATTCAACTACCAACTGGGCAGCTTTTGGAAATAATTATGAAATTGTTCCAGGTTCTGGTATCAATTACCCGAATGTCCTAGATCCGCGTTCCGCTAAATTATTTACTGCTGGTTCTGGTACAACTACTAGAAGAGCCGTTACTCAAGGAAATCCATTAGTAGATGTTACTACACCTACAGGTGTATTACCAGGACTACCATGTAGATTAGGATTGTCTGGAAATTTTAATTTGAGAAATCAAGCATCAGGAGGAACACTACCAGAATATTTTGCTTGTGATGGCTATGTAATGACATTTTCAGAGTCATGCTTTTTACAAGCTGAAGCTGCTGTTAGGTGGCCAAGTCTTTTTAGTGGTGCGCAATCTTGGTTTGACCAAGGTGTTTCTGACAATATAACTATGAGAAATGCAGTAGATGGTGGTTATTTAGCAGCAATTAATTTAAAACCTAATTTTGGTTTTACTGCGTCTACCACAGTATCTCAACAATTACACGCAATTATGTATCAAAAATGGATTGCTTTAATGGGAATTAATGCTATTCAGTCTTATTTCGATTATACAAGAACAGGATATCCTGTAACACCTCTACCTACAGGTTCATTAGTTCAAAATCGTAAACCATATCGTTTAATGTATCCGACTTCTGAATATGTAGCTAATAGTGCTAATGTTCCTAATATGACGGCAAGTGATTGTTTTACTTTAAATCATTTAACTCCTTTCTGGGTTCCTGGTGCTCCTAACTAAACTATTTTTATAACTATCTTTTAAATAGTAAGAAGTCGTCTCAACATTTATTGAGACGGCTTTTTATTTAAACATTACGCTACAATTGAAAGATTTCTTATTAAATTAAAATTCATTACGACTCGGAATAAAATTTAAGACTAGTTACCTCGTAAAAACCAAAGTACTTCCTTTACTTAAATTAGCATCAAAAGCATAGCCATCATAGTTAAACCCCTTTAACTCTTCAATAGTCTCGGCATTAGTATCTATAATATAACGCACCATCATTCCCCGTGCTTTTTTAGCAAAGAAACTAATCATTTTTAGCTTGCCATCTTTATAATCTTTAAATTCTGGAGTTATAACAGGAACCTTTAATTTTTTTACATCAACTGCATCAAAATATTCATTACTAGCTAAATTAACAAACAACTCGTCTTTATTTAATTGAGAATTGAGTTCTTTAGTAATAGTTGACTTCCAGAATTCATATAAATTTTTATTTTTTCCAACAGGTAATTTTGTGCCCATTTCCAAACGATAGGGCTGCATTAAATCAAGCGGTTTTAACAAACCATACAAACCCGATAAAATTCTTAATTTATCTTGTAAAACTGTTAGTTTGTCTTCTGCTAGAGAATAAGCATCTAAACCAATATACACATCTCCACTAAAAGCAAAAATAGCAGGTCGAGCATTGTCATTAGTAATTTCTGAAACGGAACGTTCTTGATTTCGTTGCCAATTCAAATCAGCCAGTTTATTTGAAATATCCATTAATT
Source organism: uncultured Bacteroidota bacterium (assembly GCA_903888655.1). Lineage (GTDB taxonomy): Bacteria > Bacteroidota > Bacteroidia > Flavobacteriales > Flavobacteriaceae > Flavobacterium. Next base: position 7,342 of record CAISUR010000457.1, read on the forward strand.
CCATCAATTGTTTCGGCTTTTTTTTCTTCAAAACTTTATCAATAGCCAAAGATTGTTTTACAAAACTATATTCCGAATATAATTTCGTAGGTAAAGGACTTTCAAAATCTAATGACTTTGCTGGTGAAATAACGATTTTCATAGTTCTAATTTTAGTGATTCCAAAAATACAAATAGATTAATCAGAATACAAGAATCTTTCCTCGAAACAAAATCTTATCAACAAATGCCAATTCGTAATTCGTAATTCTAATTTATATTTTACCTTTGAAACTTCAAAAAATTAGAATTATGGTTTATAAATTTAGAGTAATTCTCGATGCTGAAGAAGATGTTTTCAGAGATATTGCTATTTTAGACGAAGATACTTTAGAAGACTTACATAATGCGATTGTAAACGCTTTTGGCTTTGATGGATTGGAAGTTGCATCGTTTTATACTTGCGATGATACCTGGAATCAAGAAGATGAAATTCCGATGTTTGATTCTGGAGATATCCCAGGTGAAAACAAAATAATGAGCGATTATCAATTATCTGATATTCTTCATCAAGACAATACCAAAATCATTTATGTTTATGATTTCATCAATATGTGGACGTTTCTAGTTGAATTAGCAGCTGTTGAAGCAACTTCTGAAATTGGTGTGATTTATCCAAATCTTTTATTCTCTCATGGAGAAATGCCCGCCGAAGCAATGGAAAAGCATTTTGTTTCCGATTTTGAGGAGGAAGAACACTATAACGAATATGAAGATGACTTGGATGAAGATGATTTAGATGCCTTTGGTGGTGAAGATCATTTTGAAGACTATGGCTTTGAAGAGAATTGGAATTAGCTCAAAAGTGAATAGTAAATAACTCCATAAAATATATAAAGTTGTATGATGATTAACAAAAATTAATTACTTCTTTATCCTAAAACAAAATAAATGATTAATCTTTTTAATACCCACATAGAATCGTTGTCCATCCATAGAGTTGGAAATAAAAGCCGTAATGAGTCCATTTTTCTATCCGAAAATCCGTATGGATTGAATGATGAAATAGTGCCTATTCTAAAAGAATATTTCTTTAAATCATTTCGTGAAAAAGAAGAAAATTACTTTCAATTTGCCCATGAAGTAGATTTGGAGTACAACGATATGTTTAATTTAGCTACCGAAATATTCGAAAACCCTTCTGCAATTCATGAGGTTTCTAAAAAAATCACTAAACATCTTTTTGAGCAATCTAATCATCCACATATAAAAAATGGTGAAGTTTATATTACTTATTTAACTAATGTTTCAATTGACAACAATGTAGTAGATGCTGTTGGTGTTTTCAAAAGTGAGTTACGTACCGATTTCCTGCAATTTGAAGAAAAAGGAAGCAACCTAGAAATGATTCTTCAGGAAGGAATCAACTTGAATAAATTAGACAAAGGATGTTTAATTTTTAATCATAAAAAAGAAGAAGGATATAAAATTCTTACTATTGATAGCAATCGTTATGATGCGCGCTATTGGTTAGAGCATTTTCTTTCAGTAGATGCTTTTCAAGATGAGAATTTCATGACCAAAAAATATTTGAAATTCTGTCAAGAATTTGCCAAAGAAGTGGTTTTTCCTGCTGAGGACAAAAAGCAAGAAGTAATGTTTATGAATCGTGCTGTAAATCACTTTGCTAAAAACGACAACTTTGAAGAAACTGCTTTCTTGAATGAAGTTATGGACAATCCAGATTTGATTCCGGAATTTAAAAGCTACAAAGCCGACAGAGGTGAGAAATACAGCATTGAAGATGTTACCTCCTTCCCTATCGCTAACGCAGCGGTTTCAGATGCGCGTAAGTCCATAAAGAATGTAATCAATTTAGACACTCATATTCAAATCAAATTAGACTTTATTAATCCTGAAAGTGCTGAAAAATTTGTAGAAAAAGGCTGGGATGAAGAAAAACAGATGTATTACTATTTGGTTTATTTCAATAAAGAACAAAAGAGTTAATTGTTAGTAATCCGTTTAAATAAAATCAATCCTCAATTGTAAATAACAATTGGGGATTTCGTTTTGTTAAAGGTTTAGCATTTAATCCCTTAAAACAATATCTTTAACACCTAAAATTCAATTTCTTGAGAAAATTTCTTTATATACTAATTTTTCTACTCTGTGGTCAAATTTTGATGGCTCAAAAAATTGCGCCTACAAAATCAGATACCGTTTATAAAAAAATTGATCAATACGCAGAAGATAAAAAGTTTTTTAAATTCGTTCATAAACTCATGTTTAGAAATAGAGAAACTTTTTTAGTAGCAAAGAAACCAAAGCACACGGGCATTACTCCTATTCAAAAATCTTTTAATAAATACAGTTGTCGTATCATTCGAAAAATTACTATTGAAACGCTTGACCCCTTTGGATATTCTGTTGAAAATGACAAAGAACATCCCGAAAAAAGGATTGAGAGAATGGGGAATTTTTTACATCTAAAAACCAAAAACTGGACGATTCGCAACTTATTACTGTTTAAAAAAAATGACCCTTTAGATTCTTTAATAGTAAAAGAGTCTGAACGTCTTATCAGAAGTCAACGGTACGTTCGAAGTGTGCTAATCAAACCCATCCCCATAGAAAATTGCAAAGATTCTATTGATATTTCGGTAAGAGTTTTAGACACCTGGAGTCTAGTACCGACTGGAGCTTTCTCGAGTGCTAAAGCCAATCTGGATTTAATTCAACGAAATTTTTTTGGTCTTGGTCATGAGATTGAAGTAAATTATATCAAAAGTTTTAATAATAGCACAGTGAATACTTTTGCCTATGAATCTAAATACAGTATTAACAATATAAAAAATACGTTTGTTAACCTTTCGGTTTCCTCAAAGACAGATTTGAATAACAATACCTATAAGACCATTCGATTAGATCGTCCATTTTATTCCACTTATTCGCGCTGGGCAGGAGGGGTATACTTCGATTACCGAGCTTATACTGAGTTTTTATCTGATAGTACTGGCGTGTTAGCACCACAAAACTTCAAAATAAAGACTTATCAATTTTGGGCGGGACATTCCTTTGATGTTTTTGGAAAAAATACCGAATTCGGAAAAACAACCCACTTGATTTTTACGGCTGGATTCAACAATTCGGCCTATCTTTTAAAACCAGATATTAGTTATGATCCTATACAATATTCAAATTCATCTAAATCTGTTTTGGCAACAATAGGAATTTCAGGTCAAAAATTTCATCAGGACAAATATCTTTTTCGATTTGGAATTATTGAAGATGTACCTTACGGGAAAGTATTTGCTCTCACAGGTGGTGCAGAAAACAAAAACAAGGTAACAAGAGCTTATTTTGGTGGACGATTTTCTTACGGTGATTACTTTGACTTTGGATATTTACAAGGCAATTTTGAGGCGGGAAGTTTTTTTAATAATGGAAAAACAGAACAAACTACCTATAAAATTGAAGCTAATTATTTTACCAATCTTTTTACTGTGGGTAATTGGAAATTTAGACAATTCATCAAACCAGTTTTGGTTCTTGGAATCAATCGATTGAATACTGCAAAAGACCGATTGAATCTTGTTGATATTAATGGAATTCCAGGATTTAATACGTCCCCGCTTATTGGAACCAAAAAAGTACTAACTACTTTTCAAACACAATCCTATAACCAAAAAACGTGGTATGGATTTAATTTTAGTCCGTTTTTCAATTGTACTCTTGGATTTCTTGATCAAGGCGATTATAAATTTTTTAGCAACAAAATGTATTCACAAATTGGCATTGGTGTGCTGGTAAACAACAATTATTTGGTATTCAATAGTTTTCAACTCTCATTTTCATATTACCCATCTCTACCTCTTGATGGTAGTAACATCATTAAAACTAATGCTTTTCAAAACTCTAACATCGAGTTTCGAGATTTTCAAATTGGGCAACCAGGCGTGGTTTCTTATCAGTAAAAATAACATGATTTTTACTTTTTTCAATCCCAAAAAAGAAATAACTACCTTTGTCAAAAATAATACGTAATGAATACTTTTGAGTTATTTAATCTTCCTAAATCCTTACAAAAAGCAATTGATGATATGGGGTTGACAACTCCTACTCCTATTCAGCAAAAATCGTTTTCCGTAATCATGTCGGGACGAGATGTGATGGGAATTGCACAAACAGGAACGGGAAAAACATTGGCGTATTTATTACCTTTATTAAAACAATGGAAATTTGTCAATACCGATTCGGCTCGTGTGGTGATTTTAGTACCAACACGTGAGTTGGTGATTCAAATTGTAGAAGTAATTGAAAACTTAACCAAGTACATGTCGGTAAGAACTCTTGGCATCTACGGCGGCGTCAATATAAATACACAAAAAAAAGCGGTATACGAGGGAATCGATATTTTAGTTGGAACTCCCGGAAGAACAATGGACTTAGCATTGGATAATGTCATCCGATTTGATTCGCTTCAAAAATTAGTGATTGATGAATTTGATGAAATTTTGAATTTAGGTTTCCGAACACAAGTCACTTCATTATTAACCATGATGAAGAACAAACGTCAGAACATATTATTCTCTGCTACAATGACAGACGAAGTAGATGCTATGTTGGACGAATATTTTGAATTGCCCGAAGAAGTATCCTTGGCAGCATCGGGAACACCACTAGAAAAAATTGAGCAATTAGGTTATTATACACCGAACTTTTTAACTAAAATAAATCTATTAAATCATCTTTTAGCTACAGACGAAAGCACTTCACGTGTTTTAATCTTCGCAAATAACAAAAAAACGGTAGATTTAATTGCTAATAGTATTGAAACTGTGTATCCTGAGCAATTTGGTGTAATTCACTCCAACAAATCACAGAATTATCGTTTGAATACCATGGCATCTTTTCAGGCAGGAGAAATACGCGGAATCATTACAACCGATGTTATGGCACGCGGATTGGATATTTCGGATGTAACACATGTTATCAATTTTGAGTTTACAGAAATTCCTGAACAATATATTCACAGAATTGGAAGAACTGGTCGTGCCGATAAATCGGGAACCGCTATCAGTTTTATAAGTCCTAGTGAAGAAGAAATTCAAATTCAAGCTGAAATTTTGATGGAAAAAGAAATTCAGTTTCTTGATTTTCCAGAAAGCGTTGAAATTGCAACACGCTTATTAGAATTTGAAAAAGACAAAAAGAAAGTTAAACAACTTTTGAAACGTGTCAAAAAAGAAGGTGGAGAAGCCTTTCACGAAAAATCTAAAAAGAATCAAAAAGTGAATCTTGGCGGACCTGCCAAAACAAAACCAAGAAAAACCGAATCCAGAAATCGTGGCGTAGAACGCAAAAGAGATGCAAAGAAGAAAAAATAGCATTTAATAATTAAAAGCTCTTGGTAGTTTTATGAAACTTTTAAACTTTAACCTTTTAAATTTTTAAACTTTTTGTTACTTTTGACAATTAAAGATCACTGAACTCCGCAATAAATAACCGATTGTGAAGTAAACCTTTTTAGAAAATGCAATTCAAACATCCAGAACTTCTTTATTTCCTATTCTTATTGGTTATTCCAATTCTGGTGCATCTTTTTCAATTACGAAAATTCAAAACCGAATATTTCACTAATGTAAAGTTCTTAAAAGAACTCGCTATTCAAACTCGTAAAAGTTCAAAACTTAAAAAATATTTACTTCTTGCTGCAAGATTGTTGCTTTTAGCATTTATGATAATTGCTTTTGCACAGCCCTTTTTTAAAGCCAAAGACAGCAAAAATGCCACCAATGAATTGTACATTGTTTTGGATAATTCCTTCAGCATGCAAGCCAAAGGACAAAAAGGTGAATTACTAAAACGTGCCGTTCAAGATTTATTAGAACACACTCCTGAAAATGCTAATTTTTCCTTAATAACTTGCTCGGATAATTATTGGAATACCGATATTAAATCAATTCAAAAAGAACTACAAAATTTAAAATATAGCGCCTCCCCTTTCCAATTAGATAATTTACTCGCTAAAATAAAAGCGCATAAATCGGCTTTCAATAAAGATATAGTAGTCATCACAGATGCTGTTGGATTGAAACCAAACCAAGTAAAGAAAGCCAAAGACGATGAAAACTTGTATTTCATTTTACCAAAAGCTGAAAAAACCGATAATATCTCAATTGATAGTGTTTTTGTGAATCAAACTTTGGATAAATTTTATGAAATTGGTGTAAAACTAAATGCTTATGGTGATGGATTTAAGGACATTCCGATAGCATTATACAATAAGAACAAGCTCATCGCAAAAACATTACTCAATTTTGAAGCCAAAACGAAAACGGTCAATTTTACAATACCAAAAGAAGATTTCCATGGATATGTAGCTATTTCAGACAATAGTTTGGATTATGACAACACCTATTATTTCAGTGTTTCAAAACCACAAAAAAGCAATGTTATTAGTATAGGGGAGTCTGAAAAGAGTAGTTTTCTATCTAAAATTTATACTGCCTCTGAATTTAATTATTCTAATTTCTCACTGCAATCTTTAGATTATAATTTACTAGATAAACAAGATGCCATTATCTTGAATGAATTGAAGGATATTCCGCAAGCATTACAAACCACATTAAAATCATTTGTAGAAAAAGGAGGGAATTTAATTGTAATCCCAAATACTGAAAGTTCACTTACTAATATAAATACTTTTTTGTCCAATTTTGGAGGAATTCAATTCAAATCTTTAGGAACTTCTGAAAAAACGATTACTAAAATCAATTTCAGTCATCCCTTATTCAGTAGCGTTTTTGAGAAGAAAGTAGAAAACTTTCAATATCCCAATACTAAAACTTCTTTTGAAATTAGTAATTCAGCTCCAATGGTTTTAGGGTATAGCGATCAAACTTCTTTTTTGAGTGCTATTCAAAATGGAATCTCATCAGTTTATGTTTTTGCAGCACCAATTAATAAGGCGAATAGCAATTTTCAAAACTCACCTATTATTGTTCCAACCTTTTACAATATGGGTCAAAATGCTCAAAAGGCCGGAATTACCGCTCTAATTATCGACGAAAACAAACCCTTTATTGTTTCTACTCAATTAGGAAAAGATGAAATTGTTACTGTAAAAAATGACAAAGAAAGTTTTATTCCTGTTCAACAAATATTGAATAGTAAAGTAAAATTAACTTTCAATAATAATCCTAAAGAAGCAGGAAATTTTAGTATATGCAACAACAATCAATCCCTTGAAAATATAAGTTTTAACTATAACAGAACTGAAAGCAATTTAAGCAATATCAATACGAATTCAGTTTCAAATTATAAAGAAATAAGCAATGTCGATTCTATATTTGACACTTTAAAAGCCAATCGAGCTGACAATCAACTCTGGAAATGGTTTGTTATTTTAGCATTACTGTTTGTGATACTAGAGGTTTTAATACAAAAATTTGTAAAATGAAAATCATAATCCGACAGGCAAAGATTATTGACCCAAGCAGTACTTTTCACAATCAAGTAGTTGATTTAAAAATCAATGAAACTATCATCGAAAAAATTGGAAAAAATCTAACTCCAGAAACTGATTATGAAGAAATAATACATACTGACTTACATATTTCACAAGGTTGGTTTGATACAAGCGTTTCATTGGGTGAACCAGGATATGAAGATCGCGAAACAATTGCGAACGGGTTGAATGTGGCTGCTAAAAGTGGTTTTACTGGTGTTGCATTACAACCCAACACCTTCCCTATCCTGGATAACCAATCACAAATACTATTTGTTAAACAAAAAGCAACGCATGCAGCAACCGATGTATTTCCCATTGGGGCTTTAACCAAAAATAGTGACGGAACCGATTTAGCCGAATTATTCGACATGAAAAATTCTGGAGCGATTGCTTTTGGTGATTATGGAAAAAATATTTCGAATGCCAACTTATTAAAAATAGGATTGCAATACGTTCAAGATTTTGAAGGATTAGTCATAGCTTTCTGTCAAGATGAAAAAATAAAAGGAAATGGAGTTGTAAATGAGGGAATCGTTTCTACACGATTGGGACTTAAAGGAATTCCGAATTTAGCAGAAGAATTGATGGTCGCCAGAAATTTATTTCTTTTAGAATATACGGGAGGGAAATTGCACATTCCAACCATTTCTACCACAAAATCAGTAGCGTTAATTCGAGAAGCTAAAAATAAAGGATTGCAAGTTACTTGTAGTGTCGCTGTTCACAATTTGGTGTTAACCGATGAAAAATTAGTCGGATTTGATACACGTTATAAAGTAGCACCGCCCTTAAGAGCAAACCTCGATAGAATGGCTTTAATCAAAGGTATTTTAGACAATACCATTGATGTGATTACTTCAGATCACATTCCAATGGATATTGAACATAAAAAGATGGAGTTTGATTTAGCAAAAAATGGAACAATTGGTTTAGAAAGTGCCTTTGGAGCATTACTAACAGTCTTACCGTTAGATAAAATTATAGAAAAACTTACTTCTGGGAGAAAAATTTTCAATTTACAATCTACCGAAATAGTAGAAGGAAATTTAGCTAACTTAACGCTTTTTACAACCGATAACGATTGGACATTTTCCAAAGAAAATATTATTTCAAAATCTAAAAACTCTGCTTTTTTGGGAACAAAAATGAAGGGAAAAGCTGTTGGGATTTATAATAATGGGACTTTAATTTTAGGATAATGAACAAGCAAATCATAGACGAAGGAAAATCGGCTGCCATCACCAGTTATATTTTAATTGTAGGTGTTTTAATTGCTTTATCGATGAATTCTGAAAACAAAAATACATTTGCATCTTTCCATATTCGTCAAGGATTAGGATTAACCTTAACTTTTATAACCCTAGGAGTTTCTATAAGTTATTTTGAAAGCATTATGATTGCAGCTCCTATGTGGATTTTTATATCTGTTCTTACAATCTACGGGATTTTTACTGCAGCAAAAGGAGAAATAACTCCTCTACCTCTTTTGGGTAAATGGTTTCAAAAATGGTTTAGTAATTTTTAAATTATATATATGACTTTACACCATTTAGTTCGTGAGCCTAAAATAAAATTAGACAAAAATCCTTTATTACTATTATTGCATGGCTATGGCAGCAACGAAGAAGATTTATTTTCTTTCGCATCCGAACTTCCAGAAGAATATTATGTAGTTTCTGTTCGAGCACCTTATGAATTGGGCTACGGAAGTTATGC
>CAISUR010000458.1 GCA_903888655.1 uncultured Bacteroidota bacterium
GGTGAGCAAACAAAAGATAACAGGAACGTCGGTTTGAACGTTTAAGTCCTTTATTCCTTGTGTTACTCCATCGCATACAAACTCAAAGTGCATGGTTTCTCCTTTAATGACGCAGCCTATCGTAATAACCACGTCTACTTGTTGGGTAACAATCATGCGTTGGGCACCATAGACTAATTCAAAACTTCCAGGGACATTCCAGCGAATGATATTTTCTTGAACGGCACCACAATCTAAAAGAGCGTCAACAGTTCCTTTATACAGTCCTTCGGTAATGTGATCGTTCCATTCTGATACCACAATTCCAAATCGAAAGTCTTTTGCATTTGGCAATTTCGATTTATCATATTGAGAAAGATTTTTATTTGCTGTTGCCATTTTTATCTTTTAAAAATTTAAGTGAAATGTAAAAAAAAAACGAATTAAAAATTGATGACAATTCTTAATTCGTGATTTTTAATTTGTAATTGATTTATTGCGCCAACCCTATTAAAGCATCAATATTTTGAGCTTCTGGAGTTGTTTCGTATTTTTCTTTTATTTCAGTAAAATACTTTAATGCTTGTGCTTTGTTTCCTAATTCCAAAGCTGTTTGACCTGCTTTGAATAAATATCTTGGAGTAGTAAACTCATTGATGTTTTGATGTGCCGCTTTTTCATAAAACTCTAATGCTTTTTTAGCATCATTTTTTTGAGACCAAGCATCACCTATGGCTCCTGTTGCAATAGCACCAAGAAATACGTCTTTTGAAGAAAATTTCGTCAAGTAAGTAATGGCATCATCGTATTTTTTTAAATTTAAATAAGCGATACCTGCATAATAATTAGCAATATTTCCAGAATCAGTACCCGAATATTGGCTTGCAATTCCAGTAGCACCTTGTTTTCCTTCTGCTCCTTTTAATACTAAATTGTATAAAGAATCTTGTTTTTTAGCATCCGTAGCATCTGCTGCCAATTGGAAATTAGATTGTGCCACAAATAAATCTGCCGTAGCATTTTCTTCTTTCGGAGTAACAATAAATTTTTGATATGATAAATATCCAATGGTAACCAAAGCCGCAGCAGCGATTACTCCCATAATATATTTTTGGTTTCTAGCAACCCACTCTTCTGTTCTTGAAGCTGTTTCGTCTAAAGCGTCAAATGCTTTTGCAGTTGCGCTGTCCTTAGCATCAACATTTGGTGTATCTTCTATAAAATTAGCATCTACTTTTTCTTCTTTTTCTTTTGGTGCTTTGTAACCTCTTTTATTATAAGTTGCCATTTAAATTTAATTTAGTGTGCGCAAAAATAAAATTTTTATTCATATTTAAAAGCGATTTTTATCGATATTTTTCAATAATTTGCACGCTCTTACAAAAACTCGATTGAAAATTACCTTTTTTGCACTATTAGTAAGCCATTACAAATGTTTTTAAAAAAACTTTCTTTATTCAATTATAAAAATATTTCGGAAGCCAATTATGATTTCGATGCCAAAATCAACTGTTTTGTTGGCAAAAATGGTGTTGGAAAGACCAATGTGCTTGATGCAATCTATCATTTAGCCTATGGAAAAAGCTATTTTAATCCGCTTGCAGTTCAAAACATAAAACATAATGAAGAGTTTTTTGTGATTGATGGTGAATTTGAAAAGGCGCAACGTAATGAACAAATTGTAAGCAGTTTTAAAAAAGGACAAAAGAAAATCTTAAAACGCAACGGCAAACCCTACGAAAAGTTTTCAGATCATATTGGATTTATTCCTTTGGTAATTATCTCGCCTGCGGATAATGATTTGATTATTGAGGGAAGCGAAACTCGAAGAAAGTTTATCGACAGTGTGATTTCGCAATTGGATGCTACTTATTTGCAAGAATTGATTCAGTATCAAAAAATTATTAGTCAACGTAATGCTTTACTGAAATATTTTGCTTTAAATCGTGTTTTTGAAACGGATACACTATCGATTTATAACGAACAACTGAATGCTTTAGGACAACCTATTTTTGAAAAAAGAAACCATTTTATAGAAGAATTTCTTCCTATTTTTAAAAAACATCATCAAGCCATTACGGGCGCTGCCGAAGAAGTGCAATTGGTGTATGAAAGTCATTTGTTTGAGCAGGATACACTGACTTTATTGGAACAAAATCTAACCAAAGATCGGGCGTTACAATATACTTCGATGGGCATACACAAAGACGATTTAGCATTTCAAATTGATCACTATCCGATTAAGAAATTTGGTTCACAGGGCCAACAAAAATCGTTCTTAATAGCTTTAAAATTGGCGCAATTTGAATTTGTAAAAAAACAATCGGGAGAAAAGCCTATTTTACTTTTTGATGATATTTTTGACAAACTAGATGAAACACGAGTGAGCAAGATTATTGAAATGGTGAATCAAGAGGAATTTGGGCAATTGTTTATTTCGGACACGCACCCAGAACGCACTGAAAACATTGTGAAAACTACACATCAAACCTATAAAATATTTAACTTGTAAGTATTAGTCGTAAACCTTATTTTTACCTCATTAATTTGGACAAAAAACAATCCTATGATATCAAAAGAAGCCTTACAATTTCTGGAAGATTTAATTGCTAACAACAACACCGAATGGATGCATGCCAAC
>CAISUR010000459.1 GCA_903888655.1 uncultured Bacteroidota bacterium
CCAAAGTGAATATAACACTCCCAAACCCTCTAACCTTGCCGTTGATGACTTATTTACATTTAATTTTAAAAAGAATGGAGGTAAATTCATTTATTGCGAAAATTTAAATGAAGTTAAAGATCAATTTGAAAATATATTAGAAGAAAATGATTGGTTTGAAAGTGAAGTGTTATGTAACGAGCCGAAATTGTTTTCTTTGCTAGACGAAAATAAATTATCCCATAATCACCCAACGCATCCAAAATTCTTTTTTGCGAGTTGTGAAAATCTAATTGCCGATGAAGGTTCTGTTCTATTTTCATCCAATCAAATAAAAGATAAAAAACCCAACGAACTTCCCGATAATATTGTAATTCTTGCCACTACTAGTCAGATTTTAGAATCTAAAAGTGATGGTTTACGAACAATAAAAAAGAAATACAACAAAGATTATCCAACAAATATTACTACCATAAAATATTTTGAAAAAGTACAAGATGAAGATTTCCTAACCTATGGAAGTTGTGCTAAAAATCTTTATTTATTGCTTCTTGAAGATTTATAAAAATGAATGAAACTTTAAAGCGAGCAATTTCTGGTGCAATATACATATTGTTATTACTAGCTTCTATCTTATTTTCTACCGAAAGTTTTTATATTCTATTTGGTGTATTTTTAATAATTGCAGTTTATGAATTTTGTAATTTAATTCAAATTCATAAGGTATTTCCAATAGTATTAGCGTCATTGTCATATAGTATCATCTCATTGATCAGCAGTTATAAAAACCAAACGGTATCTTTTATAAATAAAAATCTCAATTTAACTCTCGACTTTTCTGTTAACAACAATACAATTAATAATATTTTATTAGCCATTACATTAGTGGTCTCTGTAAAATGTATTATTTTTTTGTTTTATGATAACATTAAAAAAATAAGTACCTCTTCTAAATATCTTTATCTTATTGGGTATATTATTTTGCCTTTTGTGTTTATCACAAAAATATCATTTGGAGTAAAAAATTATAATCCTAAAATTATAATTGGATTATTTATATTGATATGGACCAATGATACATTTGCTTACATTGTTGGAAAATCAATAGGGAAACATAAATTATTGGAGAGAATTTCACCAAAAAAAACGATAGAAGGGTTTATTGGTGGGATTGTATTTGCTGTATTTGCAGGCTATTTAATATCAAAATTATACATAAAAGCCAGTCCCAAATTCAGTGAAAAATCAATAGTAATTTGGTGTATCATAGCTTTAATTGTTGGAATCATTGGCACAATTGGCGACTTAATTGAATCCAAATTTAAACGAATTGCTGGTGTGAAAGACAGCGGAAAAATAATGCCTGGACACGGAGGCATTTTAGATCGACTAGATAGTGTTATATTTGTAGCACCATTTGTATTTTTGTTTTATCAAATTTTAAACTATGTTTCATAAAGAAGGCGCAAAAATTATTTTTATTTCCCTAGCATTATTTGTAATATTGCTATTAGTATCTCCATTAGTATTTTCAAATCCATGGATTTTAAAACCATTCCAATATCTATTATTGGCTTTACTATTGTTGATATTACAATTTTTCAGAAATCCAGTTAGAACTTTGGAAATTAATGATAATGTGATTACTGCACCAGTAGATGGCAAAGTAGTTGTTATTGAAGAAGTTTTTGAACCAGAATATTTCAAAGACAAACGCCTGCAAGTTTCCATTTTTATGTCGCCCATAAATGTTCACGTAACTCGATATGCAACGAGCGGAAAGGTAAAATATAGTAAATATCACCCTGGCAAATACTTGGTTGCATGGCATCCCAAAGCCAGTACAGAAAATGAGCGCACCACGGTTGTCATTGAAAATAGAGTTTTTGGTGAGATTATGTATCGTCAAATTGCAGGAGCTTTAGCAAAACGTATCGTAAATTATGCAGAAGAGGGAATGAATGTTCGTCAAGGAGATGATGCCGGTTTTATAAAATTTGGTTCAAGAGTTGATTTATACTTTCCATTGGGTACTACTATAAATGTAACTTTAAATCAAAAAGCTGTCGGGAATAAAACAATAATTGCAACGAAATAAATGCAAGAAAAGGATTTAGATACACGATTTGAAGAAGCCGTTGAACTTGCCAACACGATGACTCAAGCAGAGTTACCGCAAGATGTTCAATTACGTTTATATGCCTTATATAAACAATCCACTCACGGCACTATTGACAGTCGAGTATATCCAGTTTATGATTTAAGAAATGCCTTTAAAATGAATGCTTGGATGCAAATCAGTCATCTTACGCAAGAAGAATGTAAAGAATTATACATTGAAGCTATCACTTCATTAGCAAAAAGAAGATAATATGAAAAACATAATCTATTTCTTACTCGCTATTTTTTTTGCATTTTCTACTGCTTCGTGCAAAAGAAAAA
>CAISUR010000460.1 GCA_903888655.1 uncultured Bacteroidota bacterium
AAATCAAAATGAAAAAAAACATCGTATTAATTCTTTTAATTTCTTTCAACATTTTTGTTGGTACAGCCCAATCCAACAAAAACAAAGACGAAAAATATTTTAAGGAACTAATCAAAATAATGCAAGGACATTATTCTTCAGAGAAACAATCCAAAGCGGATACCACTTATTTTAATATTTCTTTAAGAATGGTTCCTATTTGGAAAAACAAAGGACACTATTTGTATGTTGAACAAGCAATTTTTAAAAAACAAGACAAGCCCTATAGAGTTAGAATTTATAAATTAAGTCAAGATGGTGAAAATTTTATAAGCCAAATTTATACGTTAAAAAACGAAAAAGACTGGATTGGAAAATGGAATACTCCCGAAGCATTTGATGCTCTCTCTGAAAATGATATCGAATTAAAACAAGGATGTGAAGTTGTTTTAAAACGAATAGAGAAAAATAAATTTTCTGGACAAACAGGGATAAAAACTTGCTCAAGCGAATTGAGAGGCGCTAGTTATGCAACTTCAAAAGTTACAGTTTTAAAAAAACAAATTCTATCTTGGGATCAAGGATTTGATAAAGACGGAAAACAAGTGTGGGGAGCAGTAAAAGCTGGATATATTTTTGATAAACTATAACATTAATACACTTTTAAAATAAATAAATAATGAACAAAAGAGGTAAAAATACAATGATGAACCAAATGATGCACATGATGTGTTGTTGCATCGTTGTATCCATTTACCAAAAGAGGAAGACTTAACAGTAGTTCATATCTATTTTTATAAAGTCCTTTTGGTAATCCATCCAAAAGGACTTTTTTTTTATAAAAAATCTTAATTCTTAATACTAATATTTAATACTTAAAATCATGAGCACACAAAAATTCGCAACCAATGCGTTGCACGCAGGACACGATGTTACTAAAAACGGTGGAACAAGAGCTGTTCCAATTTACCAAACAACTTCCTATGTTTTTAAAGATTCTAGTCATGCAGCCAATTTATTTGGTTTGGCAGAAGCTGGATTCATTTACACCCGACTCAATAATCCAACAAATGATATTCTCGAGCAACGACTTGCAGCTCTTGAAGGTGGAATTGGAGCAGTTGTAACTTCATCTGGTACTTCAGCAATAGCAACTACATTTTTGGTCTTATTAAAAGCTGGGGATCATATAGTTGCTTCTAACAGTCTTTATGGAGGAACTTATAACTTATTAAAAGTTACACTTCCAAGATTAGGAATCACTACCACTTTTGTTGATCCATCTAATCCAGAAAATTTTACCAATGCAGCTCAAGAAAATACTAGAGCATTTTTTGTAGAAAGTTTAGGAAATCCAAAATTGGACGTATTAGATTTAAAAGCTATTTCCCAAGAAGCAAAAGCATACAAAGTTCCTTTTATTGTAGATAATACTGTAGCAACTCCATTTTTGCTTAACCCAATTCAACATGGAGCAGACATTGTTATTCACTCCTTAACAAAATATATTACTGGAAACGGAACCTCACTTGGAGGAGTAATTATTGATGCTGGAAATTTTGATTGGAGCAATGGAAAATTTCCTGAATTTACAGAACCATCGGCAGGATATCACGATTTAAGATATTATGAAACATTAGGAGCGGCATCATTTATTGCAAAAGTTCGCATCGAAGGACTACGAGATTTTGGAGCTGCATTGAGTCCGTTTAATGCATTTCAAACCATTCAAGGATTGGAAACATTAGAAATCCGAATAAAAAAACAGAGTGAAAATGCTTTGGCTTTAGCACAATGGTTAGAAAAACAAGAAGAAGTAGCTTGGGTAAATTATCCAGGATTGGCAACTTCTAAATATAAAGAGTTAGCCGATGAATATCTGCCAAATGGAAAAAGTGGAATTGTAACTTTTGGCTTAAAAGGAGGTTTTGAAGCTGCCAAAAAAGTAGCTGATAGCACTAAACTTTTCTCTTTACTTGCAAATATAGGAGATACAAAATCCTTAATCATTCATCCAGCAAGTACTACTCATCAACAACTTTCGGATGAAGAACAAATTGCAACAGGAGTTTCTAAAGATTTAATTAGATTATCTGTTGGGATAGAAGATATTGATGATTTAATAACCGATTTAAAATTGGTATTTGCAACGCTTCCTGTAGAAAAATTAGTTTAGGTTTTGTTTGTTTGTTTGAACTGTCTCCAATTTCGTAATTGGAGGCAGTTTTTAAAAACAAAGTAAACAGTATAATTCGTAAAGTGCATTATAAAAAACAATAATGACAAAATCTAAATTTTCTTAATTCCTTAATGGTTTAAAAAAAATAAAAAAATGTTAGAAAAAATAGACGTCTTTAATTTTGATTTAGAAAACGGTAAGAAAAAACCCTATATTCCATTGCACTATCAAGTCTTTGGATTACCCCTTGGTACAGCACCAATAGTTGTGGTAAATCATGCGCTAACAGGGAACTCTAATGTTTCTGGAGAAAATGGATGGTGGAACGATTTGATTGGTGACAACAAAACTATCGATACGCTTCATTTTACAGTCGTTGCTTTTAATATTCCCGGAAATGGATTTGACAATAATTTTGGAAATCTGATTTCAAACTATCAAGATTTTACTATTCGTGATATTGCCAGAATTTTTTGGGAAGGATTATTATACTTAGAAATTACAGACATTTTTGCATTGATAGGAGGAAGTCTTGGAGGAGCTATTGCATGGGAAATGGCAGCAATATTGCCAAACAGAGTTCAAAATTTAATTCCTATTGCAACCGATTGGAAAGCAACCGATTGGGTCATTGCCAATGTGTTGATTCAAGATCAAATATTGAACAATTCTGACGATCCAATTGTAGATGCTCGTTTGCATGCTATGTTGTTATATAGAACACCACAATCCATTAATCAAAGATTTCAAAGGGTTAAACAAGATAATCTATCTATTTTTCAAATAGAAAATTGGTTGATTAATCACGGATTAAAATTAAAAAAACGCTTCAGATTATCATCCTATAAATTGATGAATCATCTCTTAAAAACCAATGATATTACTAGAAACAGAAAAGATTTTTTGAGTATTGCAAAAGAAATAAAAGCTAATATCCATATTATTTCAGTTGATACCGATTATTTTTTTATTACAGACGAAAACCATGATACCTATAATCAATTGAAATCGATAAAAAATAATGTTTTTTTTAATGAAATTCATTCGATTCATGGACATGATGCTTTTCTGATTGAATTTGAACAATTGTCTCAAATTTTACAACCTATTTTTAACATCCAAAAACAAGTAAATTATGTCAACGCTTAAAGTAAATGTAGTCCTTTTTGGCATCGGAAATGTCGGAAGCACATTATTAAATCAAGTTATCGAAAGTCAGCAATTTTTTCTAGAAAAGAGAAACATCGATTTGCGATTTCCTATCATTACCAATTCAACTTTGGCATTTTTTGAAAAAGAAGGTGCTAAAAATCAATGGGAAGCCAATTTTGCACAATCGGCCATTCCTTTTAGAGTTGAAGATATCATTGAGTATGTTCAAGAACAACAATTGGAAAATCTCATCGCCGTTGATGCTACAGCAAGTTTCGAAATTATTAAAAGTTATATTCCGTTAATTCAAAACGGTTTCAATATTGTTGCAGCTAATAAAAAAGCCAACACACTTCAATTTGATTTTTATAAAGAATTGAGAGAAAATTTAAAAGCATTTGATAAATCTTTTTTATATGAAACTAACGTTGGAGCGGGATTGCCAGTAATACAAACCATAAACGATTTATATTTTTCTGGAGAAAAGATTACTAAAATTAGAGGCGTTTTTTCGGGTTCCTTAAGTTATATTTTTAATCGATTTTCGCTAGAAGATACTACATTTTCTGAAATTCTTTTAGCTGCCGAAAAATTAGGATTAACCGAACCCGATTCAAGAGAAGATTTAGCAGGAAATGATGTAGCAAGAAAATTATTAATTCTGGCACGTGAAATTGAACAAAAAATTGAACTTTCGGATATAAAAGTGTCATCATTACTTCTTCCAGAATTGAATGAAAAACATCTTAAATCAGAATATAGTTTACATAAAAAACTTTTCGATAAACCCTTTCAAATTGCCAAAATCACTCAAGCTGATAATCATGCTTTGCGCTATGTAGGTGAGTTTAATATAGTCTCAAAACAATTAGAAGTTAAATTAATATCTGTTCCTAAAAGTTCTGCTTTAGGTCAATTGAAAGGCGCCGATAATTTGATTGAAATTTATACCAAATCTTATGGTGAAATTCCTATTGTAATTCAAGGTGCTGGAGCAGGAAAAGAAGTAACTGCTAGAGGAGTTTTGACCGACATCTTAAAATTAGCTGAAAAAATTAAAATTAGAGAAGCCATTTGGTTATAAATAAAGATAATAATTATGAAACTTGATTTGATTGCTTTTGCAGTTCCTTTTTTTGTTTTTTTTATGTTTTTCGAATATTATGTCAGCAAGAAAAAAAATAAAAATATTCATCAGTTCAACGAAAGTGTTGCTAATATCAATGTTGGTATATTCGAACGAATATCAGATTTGCTAACAACAGGATCTTTCTTTTTTCTATTTACTTGGCTTCATGAGAATTTCTCACTTTTTGATATTACTCAAAATTGGTATACTTGGATTTTGTTATTTCTTTCCACTGATTTTGTTTGGTATTGGTACCATCGTTTTGGACATGAAATCAATCTTTTTTGGGCAGCTCATATTGTTCATCATCAAAGCGATGACTTCAATTATACAGCAGCAGCACGAATAACAATTATTCAAGCAGTAGCTCGTGGTTTGTTTTGGAGTATTTTACCCATTATTGGATTTCCACCTCAAATGATTACCGTTCTTTTACTCATTCACGGAACCTATCCTTTTTTTACCCATACACAGTTGATAGGTAAGTTAGGATGGTTAGAATACATTATTGTCACACCATCACATCATAGAGTACATCATAGTAGTAATCCTGAATATTTAGATAAAAATTATGGAGATATGCTCATAATTTGGGACAAAATATTTGGAACGTTTGTTGAAGAAACGGTAGAACCCAAATATGGTTTGACCAAATCCTTAGGAAGTAATAGTTTTCTATGGCAACATTTTCATTATTTCTTGGAACTAGGCGTAGCATATAGATTAGCTAAAACGTTCAAAGAAAAAATCAACGTAATTTTTGGAAGTCCAAGTAGTCACGATCCAAGAATTAGAACACTTTTGGAACGCAAACTTTCTCAAAAAGTAAAACATATTGCTTATTCATCTAAGCTTATAGTAGCAATACAAATTAAAACGATTACAACAATAATTGTTTTGTTTGTAACCATCTTATTTTCAAAACACATTACATCAACTAATTTGTATTTGTTGACTCTTTTTATACTTTTAAGTGTAATTATTACAGGAGCAATGCTCGAACAAAAACGATGGATTTTTCATTTAGAATTTATTCGATTTTGCATTTTAAGCCTTGTTTTTAATACGGTTTTATACCTGTCTGGATTTACACTAGTTCTTATCAGTCTAGGGATTTTGTATTATAAATCCATAAATTCATCTTATCAAAGATTTCTATTTTCAAACTAAAATAAATTTCAGTTTATTTATAAATTCCTTGCAAAATAAATTTCTATGCCCTTACTTTGCACCGTTCATACATTTATTGTCTGTTATCACGAAAGCTCGAGGGAATAGACCCGATGAAAGCTTAGCAACCCTTTGCCAAAAGAAGGTGCTACATTCTAGTTTGAAATTCAAACAAAGATAACCAAGAGAAAATTCTCCACTAACTTTCAACGATAACATATAATAAAAATAATAACTTTAATAAGGTTACTTTTTATATGTCAAAAATTGAAAAAGCAATAAAAGAAAGAATACTAGTGCTCGATGGTGCCATGGGTACAATGTTGCAACGGAACAATTTCTCTGAAGAAGATTTCCGTGGCGAACGATTCAAAGATTTTCCACATCCATTAAAAGGGAACAACGATTTGCTTTCCATTACACAACCAGAAGCAGTAAAACAAGTACATCGTTTGTATTTTG
>CAISUR010000461.1 GCA_903888655.1 uncultured Bacteroidota bacterium
GCATTGTCGTCTATGACCGGCATGATGGAAGGCTGGAAAAAAGGTTCAAAAGATAAATACTTACAAGAAAAAAATATTTTTGACACAAACCTTAAGGTTATGGAACAAAAAAATAACGCATTGCAAAAACGTATAGAACAATTAGCAAAAGATTACACAAGAAACAGAGAAGCAACCAAAGATGAATACGCTGTGTTACTTGCAGAAAACCCTTATCTAAAAAAGGTAGATGCCATTGCTGGTGTTAAAGGTGTTATAAAGGCTGCTGCAGAAACAAATAAAAGTATGTTATCTCTTTTAGAATTTAGAGAAAAACAAAAAGAACGTGCAGAAGCTAGAGCAATTAAACAAAGTGGAACATCTAGTGATAGATATGGTTTTGGTACTATTGTTGCTACGGCTGCTAATGAATCTGCGGCATCTATGAGAAACATTATGGGACTGCCTATGGAAAGTACTTCTGGTATTTTTGGAGGTCGTCAAACAACAAGTTTGTTTACTGCTCCTGCAGATGCTTTTGCTAACAAAATAACAACGGAAACTGCTCAACGATATAACGTAGAAGCCGGAAAATTAAGTTATACATTATCACAATTAATAAAAGGTGGTCGTGTTGTCAGCGTGAATGAAGTTGCAATTATGGATAATATTTTAAAAATTAAAGAAGGAGATACTATCAATGTTGCAGCAACTAAATTGGCTGAAGCTCGTCAAATAGCAGAAAGGGCAATGGAAGTTCGTTTAGCAGACCCTAATACACCTGCAGGTTTGAAAGAAATATATCAAGATAATATTAATACAATACAAACAATTATACCATTTACGGTAGATGATGTTAATAAATTTGTAAAACAAAAAAATAAGAAAAAAACATTTAGTGAAGAATTAAGTGAAAAATACACCGAGCCTACGTCACGTTCTAAAAATGTACCACCCGGATATAAGGAGTTAGAATAATGGCTGATACAGAATGGCAACCAGTAGAAAAAGCTGCTAAAAATGATGAAGGAAAATTTATTGTTTATAAAGACAATAATTGGATACCTGCAGAACGTGTAGCAAAAAATAACGATGGTAAATTTGTAGCAATTTATAAAGATTCTTCAACACCCCAAAAATTTTCTCTTGTAGACATGGGAAAAGAGATGTCTAAAGTAGACCCAGAGTCTATAACGGGTCAAATTCAACGTGGTGCAAAAATTGGATTTCAACAAGTTGGTGAAGCAGGAAAACAATATTTATCTGGTGGTGTATCATCTGAACAATTAAAACGCTTACAAGATTTACAACAGCAAAAAGAAGAATTAGGAATAGTTGGTAAAGCTGGAACGTATTTACCTGAAACATTAGCAACCATACCAACATTGATGGCGGCTCCTGCTATTGGAACTGGTGCTAGTTTGGCGGCATTATTAGGTACAACTGGATTATCTCAAGCAATTATGAGACCTGTAGAAAAAGAAACTAAAAGCGGTAAAGAGTTTTTAAAAGAAAAAGCATCTCAAGTTGTTGATGGTGTGCAAGGTGCGGAAGAAGGATTGTTATTAGGTTTAGGAATATTTAAAGGTATTCCTGATGTTGGAAAAGCTATTGGTGAAAAATTTGTTGGAGGTAAAACACAACCAGCAATTACTGATTTAGCAAAAAAATGGGAAGACAAAGGTGTAATATTGGACACCGCTCAACTACGACCTGAAAAACCAATTAGTTCGCCCGGATACAAAACAAAAGCACAAGTTAATAATGAAAAAATATTAACTAAAGAAGCAACTAAAGAAACAGGATTAGAGACTGAAAATATTACTCCTCAATATTTAAAAGAAAGAATAGAAAAGTTTTCCAAAAATTACGATAAAATATTTAATAGAAATTTTGAAATAGATAAAACTTTTGTAGACAAATTACAAGAAATATCTGATTTTGAACAACGTGTTAACCCAGCAGGTTCTCGTCAAATTATTGGTACTGCAAAAAATTTAGTAAATCGTTATCAAGAAGAAGCCCTTACGCAACAACTCCAACAAATTCAACAACGAATTAAAAACACAACTCGTAAACAAGGACCCTCAGTAGGCGGGGTTCCCCAAAGCGTGAGAAGAGATTTTCCTAATTTGTATTTAAAAGGAGACTCTAAAGCACCGCCATGGATGGATGATGTTACTAATGCAGTTAACGAATTGTCCGAAAGTTTGGGGTTGCCAAAACCTCCAAAAGTTTTTTCTGGTCCACCTCGCAGACCAACTTTATATGGTTTGGCAACTGGAGATGGTGATTTAATTGTTGTATCAAGTAATTTAGATAGAAATGGAGCGGTAGCGACAGCATTGCATGAGTTTGGTCATAATGTTGAATTTCAACTATTTGCTTATGCTCCACAGGCTACGCAAAAAGAAATTATGGCAGCTTATTTAAATCAAAAAGCATCGTTGCCTAAAGGTGGATTGACTACCGAACAACATCGTCCAATTACTGCTGATAAATACGGACCCGGAGTTCGTGATTTACCGGCAATTGGTACGTATGAAACATATTTACGTAATTTTAATGAATGGTTTGCAGAACAAACATCACGTTGGATTACTACTAATCAAACTCCAACAAATACAGTTGAAAAGTTTTTTAAAGGTGTTGCAGATGTATGGAAAACAATTTATGCAAGAGTCAAAGGTTCTATTCCATTAGTACAAGAAGTGGACCAGTTTTTTAGGTCTAATTGGAAAGGAAATTTAATTAATGATATTGTTCCTTCTAAAACTTTTGCTGATACACCTTTAAACTTAGGAGACATAACTGCAAAAATTCCCGGAACCGAATTACAAAGATTACGTTCTAATTTAAGAGATGTTGCTAACACAAATACTGATGGTGCAATTAGGGAGGCGGCACGTAATTTTGTTACACAAATAGATGCAATGGTTGGTCGAGATAGCCCTCAATTATTGGAAGCATTAATAGATACAAATAGAAAATATGCTGCTACCATGACTTTATCAAACGGCATAGAAAAAGGTTTTGTAACACAAGGGAAAATTAGTGCTGAAGGTCTTGGTAATCATTTAGCTCAAAATATTTATGGTTATGGTTTAGGAACAACAAATCATCCTTTATATGATTTAGGTTATGCTGGACAGAAATTAAAATTAAGTTCAAGAGCGGAAGGAACTACTATGCCTCCAGCAGTCGGAATAGGAGCAAAAACTAGAGCAATAGGTCGTGTTCTTGGAACAGGTTTAGGTTCTCGTTCACAATTAGGAAGAAATATTCAACGCAAAATTTCGGAAGAATAATGCCAAAAAAACAAGATAAAGGAATTAATCCTGACTTAGAAGATGCTATCAATAATATGTTGGTAGACATGAAAACTAATGAAGAATGGACTCTTACCGACAAAATGAAGATATTAGATAGGGCATTAAAGCTAGAAGC
>CAISUR010000462.1 GCA_903888655.1 uncultured Bacteroidota bacterium
AATTCCTTTGAACTTTACATTTTTTATTTTATAAAAAACGATACCATTTTCCTCAAATAATTCATCTTCATCTTGACCGTAAACTAATATATGAACGCCATGCCCAGATTTTATAAGTTGATGAGACAAATTAAAAATACTAGTTCCAACTCCTCCAGACGAATCAAACTTAGCATTAGGATATTCAGGGGTTAAAAATGCAATATTCATTAGTTATGTTGCGTTAAAAATGACTTGTAACAATTTAAATGATTAGAAACCATTTTCTCAATAGTAAATTCATTTCTAATTAAATCAAAGAGTTGTTTTGCATCAGTAATGTATTGTTCTTTATTTGAAATGTAATCCATTATTAATTCCTCTAGCTTTTTGTGATTATTTGGATTAAACAAAAATTGCTTGTCATTTATTATTTCAGGAATACCTCCAACATTGCTAGCAAAAAC
The DNA here is from genome assembly GCA_903888655.1 of uncultured Bacteroidota bacterium. Classification (GTDB taxonomy): domain Bacteria; phylum Bacteroidota; class Bacteroidia; order Flavobacteriales; family Flavobacteriaceae; genus Flavobacterium. Next base: position 447 of record CAISUR010000462.1, read on the forward strand.
AATTTTATTCATCAACAAGGCCTCTATAATGGTAAAACCAAAAGCTTCGTTCCATAATGACGGAACTATCACAATATCCGATTGATTTAACCAATGAGATTGGTTGTTGATGTTTCCAAGAAAAGTAAAAGAATTAGGGGCTAAATTTTGTTTTGCCAAATCAATTAAATTTGATTTATAATTTCCGTCACCCGCAATAGTTAAATGAAATGAAATTCCTTGATCTTGTAATGATTGACAACATAAAATTACAGTTTGAAACCCTTTTTCTCGTATTAAATGCCCAATACAAAAAATAGCCAACGACTGATTTTCTTTAACAATAGGTGCAGGAATATAATTGTCCGTTTGAATACCATTATAAATAACTAACGCTTTTTTAGACCAAAACTTTCCAATTTCAAACAAAATAGATTTTCTTACATAATTTGACACCGCAATTATTTGATCGATTTGATTGTAATATATAATCCCTTTTACAGTACTTTTTATTCTCTTATATATATTTCGTTTGTATGTAGGACGAGACATATGATCGACATAAATACAGGGTACAGACTTTCCTAAAATATTTTTTATGCTCCTAACAATACTTGATTGATAGTCTAAAAAATGACCTATAAACAAATCTGTCTCTTTTTTAGTTTCTAGCCATTGCAATAATTCTTCATAAAAATTATCTCCATTTTGAACTAATTGGTACTGTACTCCTTTATCATTATAATGTTGGCAACTGCCACTACCAATAAAAAGCCAGGTAATAGCGTAACCCTGTCTTTTTAACGCATTATCCATTTCCCAAAAAAAATAATCCATACCCCCAATACGTTCTTTTGTAATTAGGTAACTGCAAGCAATAAGTATGTTTTTTGGGAAGTACATTAATCTTGTTTTTGTGTATTCTGTTTTAATACGCTAACGATACGTTTACTAGTTCCTTCCAATGGTTTTCCTATTTGGAGTTTCACTAATTCTCTTTGCTGCTTCAATTTATGTGTTGGATTTTTTAAATCCATATTAATTGCATCAATAAGTTCATTAGCATTTTTGGCAACAGTAACTGCTCCACTCTCAATAACAGTCTTATAATGAGTATAGTTTAAAAATCTTTGATCATCATATAACCCATTAGTTTTATTTCCAAAAACTGTATTGATAACTGGTTTATCAAAAAGCATATAATCTAAACTCATTGTAGAACACATATTAACATTCAAATCAACAAATTGCAAAATCGACTTTAAATCAATAAAATCCTCTTCTTTTGGTATTCTTTGCGACCAATTTTCCGAATGATTTTCTCTTGTCAATTCCCATTTAGGAATATTCCAAACTATTTCAGGGAATTCTTCTTTTATGGCTTCAAATCTTTTTCCATCTTCAGCTGGAGAAGTTCTTACCAACAATTGTGAATCACATTCAATCAAATTATTTCGTATTGCCAAGGCAATAGTTTTAATCACCAAAGCATCGTTTTGACCAATGGAACTATCTGCACAACTAAAACAGATTATTTTTTTTGTGTCATTTAATTTAAACTTTTCAAGAAATTTATTTCTATCTGCAGAATAAGAATCCATAGTATAAGGTTCAAATTGCGGAGTTCCTACAATTGCTACATTTTCTGGTTTTGTGGCTGGATAGAAATACAACAACTCTTTTTTCATTAAATCACTCCAAACCAAAAAAGATTCAAAGGTTCCTAACATCCTTCCTTTAGAAGATAAATTATCCCAACTGAAAATAAAAGTACTAACTGGAATTTTTAATTTTAATACACTATATAAAAAAGGAGCTAAATATGTTGGTCTTTGATGGGTAAAAAAAACATAATCAGGTTGATCTACTTTTAATAAGGTTAGATAAGACTTTGTTACTTTATTATTGGCAAAAGTAAGAAATTGTAATTTTTCAACCGCTTTTATAAATGAATTTGAGTTCAAAAAACTGGAAGTAAAATAAATCAATCGTGTTAAAATAGATTTCGGCGTATATGTTTTTGTCATTCCCATTACGAGCAAATCATTCATTCCATAGAATGTTTTATTTTGTTGTAAATGAGCTGTTTCTTTATATTTTCTAAAAAACCATGTGGCAATTTTTTCTTTAAAAACTTCTAATTCACGTATTTGAACTGAAGGATGATTCAAATTATAAGTTCCTTTAGGAAGCCCTGAGTAAATAATAATGGTATCAAATTGATGGATTGCTTCACTTATAAAATTACTCATTATGTAATTTCTATATCCAACCCCATCAGTAATTACAATCCCTAATTTTTTCATTTCAATACCTATCAAAACTATTATACTTTCAACCTTCAAATATCATTGTTTTTTTTGGAATTTAAAAACATTAAGTACTACAATCAAAAAACTCCGACTTAAATCGGAGTTTGTTTTTGGTTTCGAAGTTAATTGTAAAATTTTGAAAACTTAATTATTTTACCTCTAAAATTTATCATTAAACTGCTTTTGATGATTGATTGTCCAAATAGTTGGACTTTTTAACACATTTAAAAACAATTCTGCACTGTTTCCTTTTCCAAAATCGTTCCACGATGGATGTACCTCATGGTCATCAATGATCTTTAATGCATTTGAAATACTGTTCATTTGGTAATCAATATTAACAATGTCGGCATTTATAGCTCTGTTTTGCTGGCGTGTTCCAATATTAATAATTGGAATTCCATAATAAGGCGCTTCACGAATACCAGCACTGCTGTTGCCAATTATGAATTGAGAATTTTTAAGAAAGGTTAAAAAATATTCAAATCGAAGTGATGGAAATACCCTAAAACGCGGGTTATCTTTTAGTTTTTGGTAGTTTTTGATGATATATTGGCTTCCTAAATCATTGTTAGGATAAATGACGATATAATTATGATGATCTTCCAACAATGCATTCACAAAATCTGTTGCATAACGTTCCATTAGATTGAATTCTGTGGTTACTGGATGAAACATAACCACAGCATATTCTGAGAAAGGAATTTGATAATATTCTTTAGCTTTTTCTAGGCTTGGTAAATCTTTTGAAAACATGATGTCAATATCTGGCGAACCAATGGTGATTATGGAAGATTGCATTTCTCCCATTTGCAACAATCGTTTGGCGGCATCGTCATTAGAAACAAAATGGATATGACTCAATTTGCTCACGCTATGTCGTATCAATTCATCTACCGTGCCAGAAAGTTCACCGCCTTCAATATGAGCTACTAAAATATTATTTAACGAGCCTACAATGGCTCCTGCCAGGGTTTCAACTCGATCACCATGAACTACAATTAAATCGGGTTGTACTTTTTTACAATAATTAGATAATCCTTCAATGGTTTTAGCCAAAGTCAAATCCATTGTGGTTTCATGAGTATGGTTTTCAAAAGTATGCACATTGTTAAAGTTACATCTCTCAATTTCAATCAATGTATATCCATATTCTTCTTGTAGGTGCATACCTGTTACAAATACAAACACTTCAAAATCTTGATGCGAATCTAGAACTGAAATAAGCGATTTTATCTTACAGATCGGAAGAGCGTCGTGTAGGGAAAGAGTGT
>CAISUR010000463.1 GCA_903888655.1 uncultured Bacteroidota bacterium
AACATGATATCTTTATCCTCTTTGGAAACTTCAGTGGCGTTTATAGCTACTTTTGTCGATTGATTTTGATAAGTCAACTTTATATTTTCATGTTCTGAATAAATGGGAAGTATAGCTTCCCACCACTCCATAACTACTTTTGATTTTGAAAAAAAGCGATGTCCACCAATGTCAATTTTATTTCCTTTATAATCAACAGTTCGAGAAATTCCTCCCCAATACTCGCTCATTTCAACTACTATAGGTTGAATGTCGGTATGTTTCAAGAGTTCATATGCAGCCGTAAGACCAGCAGGACCACCTCCAATAATTAATGCTTTTTTGTTCTTCAAAATATTCTATTTAACGCTATTCAACAATTATACTATCAGAGGGTTGTACTGTAATTTCCTTATTATAATACAAGGATAATTCTAAATTTTTCCAATTATTTTTATCGGTTGTCAATCCCATAATAATTTCATTATAAAGTGTTGGTGGTTTATCTAACAAAGCAGGCACACATATTTTCTTTTGGGGCGTATTTTTTAGCAAGGTAAATCGTTCATTGATGGACTTATCGTAACGTGCGGCTCTTCCGGTTAGCAAATCATGATACGCATTAAAAGCTGGTGTATCGGAAAAAGCTAAAATTACTAAAATTACACCAAGCAACGCTCTAATTTTTCTGTCTACTGTGATTGTAATAGCATATTTTTCTTGGTAATAACTCACTAATCCTATAACACAATATAATGTCATAAAAATATAAAAGAAGTAAATCACGTTTAAAACTCGATTCGGTAAAATTTGATTTATACTCCAAAAACCAATAAACATGCACGCATAAAAAGAAAGTATTAACAACCCAAAAGACCAAAAGGGATTCATGAAAAAGCGCTTGTTTTTCAATTGTCCGATATAGCCGTTAATTTCATTTATAAAAAATAAACAACCAATAAGAACAATAGGTGTCCATTTTAAAATATATAAAATGCAATGTAAGACTGTTTGTACTATAGATCGCAGTACTTGATGTTTTATTGGTATGGTCATGCTTCTGACATGATTTCCCGGAGCTATTAATTCAAAAATGGAAACACCAAGAGCACAAATAAATAAAAAGACTAAAATTCCGTCTATTTTTCTATACTTAAAATACCTATAACCAAGAATAAAGGAGCCTGTTACGAGCAGACATACAATTACTATTTCATTACATCCGATAGCGAGTATCAAAAATAGAATTGAAAACAACAAATCGAGTATCTTTTTTTGGATTTTAAACTGATATAAAAATCCTAAAAAGAACAAAACTAAGGAAATAGACATTTGATAAGTCACAGCACCCGTAGTCCAATAGAACGCTGAACAAACTTCGGGTAATTGAAAGAGATATAGATATATTATAAATCCAATAACTGACCATTTTTTACTTTTTGAAAATCCTTCTAATACCTTAGAAAATAAAAAATGTAATGACAAAACAAAAAGTATAATGACCAATATGGGAATGACTTTAAACAACCAATAATTATCAAAATATAAGGGATTTACGCTTAATAATCCATTTGAAAAACATCGTCCACCCTCATGATTGAATCGCCAAATTTGAACTTCAAAAAAGGAATAAATCCTAGTGCGATAACTAAAATCAAAATCATCTGAAGCGGGATTATTATATACAGAAATCAGTAAAAAAGGAAGAATAATAACAACCGCTAAAACTATAAAAAGTGTTGCATTGTGCAATAAAGAACTTGCAAATATTGCTTTTAATTTTCTAATCATTCGTATGTAATTTCATCAGTTGCAACCATTGTTTCCCAATACTATCAATTGAAAATTTTTGAACACTTTGCTTAGCATTTTGCTTGCAATGATAATACAATTTTTTATTTAAAGCCATCTCATTCATCGCAAAAAGAAATTTTTCTTCGTTTTGATTTTCTACCAACAAACCATTGTTTTCGTGTTGAATAATTTCACTTGGTCCTGATAAACAATCGAAAGAAATAACAGGAGTTTCACAAGCCAATGACTCTATCAAGACAGTAGGAAATCCTTCATTTCGACTGGTTAAGACTGTAAAAAATGCCTGTTTATAATACGGAAAAGGATTGGAGATACTTCCTGTAAATATTATCATATCCTTCAATTGCAAATCAATAGCCAGCTGTTGCAATCCAAAAAGTAAATTGCCTTCCCCAATAATTAATAATTTTATGTTGTTATTGGGCAATTCTGATTGGGCATATATTTTAATTAATTTATCAAATTGTTTGACATCCAC
>CAISUR010000464.1 GCA_903888655.1 uncultured Bacteroidota bacterium
ATATTCTTTTCCATCAACTTTATAATAAACAGGAATGTCAATTTCATAATCGCCCGAAAAGATATTTCTTATACATTTTTTTCTATGTTCCGGTGATGTTGCAGTATAACCATTAACAGCATCCCAGATCCAATTCTGCAATGTTGTTGCCGTTACATCTGGTGTTCTAAAAAAATAAACACCATCATCCAAATCACAGATGTCATCTTTAGTTCTAATTCCAGTTTTCATTTTATAAGAACCTTGTATGTAAAACATAGGTATATACTCTGGATGGTTATTTTTAAAATCTTTTCTAATACGATCTCGCAGAGCATCTTTAGATATAGTCATTTTTGACTTTTTGTTTGAGGTTAATGATATGTTTGTATCAAAAGTTCCGAAAAGGTTGTGACAATTTGCCATTTTTATATGTTTTTATAGTGTTTAATAGTTTTAAAAAATTCTAGAATTTCAGACTTTGTGGCAAATGTATTACCAACTTGATTTCCTAAAGATTTTATGGTCAATAGTGTTTTCTTGTCAGCTCTATCCATCGTAATAATGTTCATTTGAGCATTTGACATCTCTGGCGATTTGATCCTGAAATAATCTCCGTTAGGGTTTATTTTTGGTACAATTTTTTGTAAAAAATAATCGGTAAAATAGGATTGCCCATCCATAGCTGTTTGGAATAATTTTTTATTCCATCCAACTATTGATTTAGATTTATTTGAAGTATGTATCCAACCACTTGGAGTAGTTATACTTGAAATCGATAAAATATTAAACTCTTCATATTCTTTATCATTACCAACATAATAATCAATAGCCTCCAATAGACCACATAGTGAAGGATTATTTGCCCAAACACCACCATCGGTATACAAAAAATTGTTGTGTTCATGGATTGGGTAATAACTCGGCGCTGCTGAAGTAGCTAATGCAATATCTACAAGTTTTATTTTATTATCTACAAAATGTTCAGTTTGACTTCCAGACTTCTTAAATACTTTAGGCTGTCCGTTGGTTAAATTAAAACTAGGAATACAAAGCAAATTATTGGCATCGCCCATTGTTTTTTCTTCAAACAAATCATCAAGAATCCTTTTCAAAGGTTTTACCGAATGTTTATTGGAAAAGAAAATTTGCTTTATTGTTTTAAACGAATTCTGAAAACTTCTGACAAAATTATTATTTGAAGTGGGAAAAATTATAGAGCCTTTGGTCGTATATAAATCAACTAAAGATTGAGCACTCATCCCATTTGCCAATCCAATAGCTATTAAACCACCTGTAGAAGTACCACAAATCATGTCAAAATGATCAGTAATCTTTTTACCTGTTTTACTTTCAATAGATGCTAAAATTGATGCGCTATACAATCCTTTAATCCCACCTCCATCAATCGATAATATTTTAAAAACTTTTTTGTCCATTTTCAGCTGTTGTGGCTATTAATAATAAAAAAGCAACTATTCCAAAAAAAACACCAGTTTGAACTTGTGAACTTTTGGGTTTATTATACAATATATCATTACAAAAACTTTCACAATTATAGTTTATCAAACTGTAAGGCTCACCTAATTTTTGTAAAGCTTTTTGAATAACATTTTTTCTCTCAAGAGAATTTCCTTTAAATTTTTCAATTCTTGTAATGGTTTTAACATCTTTAAAAAAGTCACAAACTCTTGTAAGTACTACACCTATACCAATAACATTTTCACAAATCAAATGCTCTCCATTCATATCATAGCCTAGATATAAAGCATGGTGTTGCACTAAATTCCAACTACTTTTAGGGACAACTACTCTGTCACCTGGCTCTAAACCATAACGGTTTACTAAATTTTGTTCTAAATACATATTTTTTGAATTAATAATTAACAGGGCAAATATAAAAATTATTTTTAAATGTTTGTAAAAATAACATAATAATTAATGTTTGTTTTACTAACATTGATTGCATTGATAACACATGAATTGTTAATAACTTTGTTAGTTTAACTATATAATTTGTTAATTAAAATTGCTGCAATCATTTTTTTATATATTTTTGTCGGAGATTTAAAATTTAGCAACTAAGAAATATGGCTTCTTTTAACACGATTCTTTACCAAATAGTCGGGGAAAGAATAAAAAAAAGACGAGAGAGTATTGGTTTAAATCAAAATGATTTATCTGAGAAAATTAATATAGGAAGATCATCTATTTCCAATATTGAAAAAGGAAGACAACAACCTCCACTTCACACTCTATTCGAAATCTGTAAGGTTTTAGATATGGATGTTCAAACAATTTTACCAACCTACGCTGAAGTCCAAGAGAAGGTCTCAAACAATACAAATGATTTGTATGCCACCTTCCTTGAGAACATAGATATTACTGATTATTCTAGAAAAGTTATTGAAAACATTCTAAACGATACTAAAAAATGATATTTAGATATATTGAAGAAAAAACAGAAAATCTTTTGAAAGAGAATGATTTTTTTATTCCTGGTTTTGATGTTATAAAATTGGCTAAAAAAATTGGAGTTCAAGTTTTAA
>CAISUR010000465.1 GCA_903888655.1 uncultured Bacteroidota bacterium
GACAATTCCTAAAAGAAAATTATGGAGTTGATCGTATTGCATTATTTGGTTCTTATGCCAAAGGGCTTGAAAATCAAGACAGTGATGTTGATTTATTTGTAGAATTCGACAAACCAAATTATTCGTCTTTAATGGGTTTATATATTTATTTAGAAATAAAATTGAATACTAAAATTGATATTGTTAGAAATGGTCCACATTTATCAAAAAGATTCATAAATACTATTAAAAATGAATTGATTTATGTTTAATAATACTTTACAATATACCTTAGAGTCAATCATTCAGCATATTGACAAGTGTGAATATAGATTTTTAGAGATTTATACGCCCGAAGATTTTGTATCTACTGAAAAAGGAAATTTGTTATTAGATGCCATAGTAACTAGGTTGCAAGCGATCGGTGAAAACGTAAAAAATATTTCCAAAAAACATCAAGATTTATTAGACAAGTACCCTGAAATCGAATGGATTAAAATTATTCGTTTTAGAGATTTTGTTTCCCATCATTATGAAATGTTAGATTATGAAATTGTATTTCAAATTTGCGATACATTTCTGCCTAAATTGAAACATGTAATTCTATCGGAATTAAATATCTAAAAATGCTACTATCACTTCATTCGTCCTGGCGCAGAGTTTTATCCTCCGAATTGGATAAACCTTATTTTCAAACCCTTGTTTCGTTTGTAACAGAAGAATATGCAACGAAGATTTGTTATCCAAACGAAAAGCAAATATTCGCGGCTTTCGATTATTGCACTTTTGAAAACATTAAAGTTGTGATAATTGGTCAAGATCCATATCACGGTTTTGGTCAAGCGAATGGTTTGTGTTTTTCGGTAAATGATGGAGTAACATTTCCTCCATCATTGACTAATATTTTCAAGGAAATAGAACAGGATTTGAACATTCCTTTTCCAATTTCGGGTAATCTAGAGCGATGGGCTGCCCAAGGTGTGTTGTTATTAAATGCCACCTTGACCGTTAGAGAAAGCGAGGCAGGAAGTCATCAAAAAAAAGGGTGGGAAACCTTTACCGATGCTGTTATACAGAAGATTTCAGATGAAAAGGAAAATATTGTGTTCTTACTTTGGGGTGGATTTGCTCAAAAGAAAGGCGCCAAGATTGATAAAAGAAAACATCATATTTTAGCCACTGGACATCCGTCACCTTTGAGTGCGAACAGAGGTTTTTGGTTTGGCAACAAACATTTTAGTAAAACCAATTTGTTTCTAAAAAGCAAAAATAAAGCAGCAATTGAATGGTAACCTTTGTAAAATACAAAAGCCAATCTGGAGCGATTGGCTATTGTGGTGAGGTGTAACTTCCTTTCGGAATCCTCGATGCAAATATAGGTTTTAATTATCAATTATGAATGATGAATAAATACTTTTTTCGAATCCTAGATAACTACTTAAAATTGAAGGCTTTTTAACCAAAAAAATAAGTGGTATCACAAGTTGCACAAATTTTAGTCTAACATATATGACATAAAACTGAGCACTGAACACTGCTAACTGACTATTCCTCTTTTTGTCCCATCATCATTAAATAAGCTTTCAAAAACTCATCGATGTTTCCATTCATTACGCCATCAACGTCGCTCGTTTCATAACTTGTTCTTACGTCTTTTACTAATTTATAGGGTTGCATGACATAATTTCTGATTTGTGAACCCCATTCAATTTTCATTTTACCCGCTTCAATATCGGCGCGTTGTGCCATTTGCTTTTTAAGTTCAATTTCATACAATTGCGATTTAAGCATCTGCATTGCTCGTTGTCTATTGTCTTGCTGCGAACGAGTTTCAGAACATTGAATCTGTATTCCTGTTGGTTTGTGATACAATTGCACTTTTGTTTCTACCTTATTTACATTTTGTCCACCAGCACCACTCGAACGAGAAGTAATAATTTCTATATCGGCAGGATTGATATCGATTTCTATCGTATCATCCACTAATGGATAAACATAAACCGATGCAAAAGACGTATGACGTTTGGCATTACTATCAAATGGCGAAATGCGAACCAAACGATGTACTCCGTTTTCTCCTTTTAAATAGCCAAAAGCAAAATCACCTTCAATTTCTAAGGTTACGGTTTTTATTCCCGCTACATCGCCTTCTTGAAAGTTCAATTCTTTGATTTTAAATTTCTGTTTCTCTGCCCACATCATATACATACGCATCAGCATCGAAGCCCAGTCACAACTTTCGGTTCCGCCGGCACCTGCAGTAATTTGCAGCACAGCACTCATACTATCGCCTTCTTCAGAAAGCATGTTTCTAAATTCTAAATCTTCAATGTGTAAATTGGTTAAATCATACTGTGCATCAAGTTCCTCTTCAGAAATATCGCCTTCTTTAAAAAAATCATAGGTAATTTGAAGTTCTTCAGCCAGATCGTTACCTTTTTCAAAATCTTCTACCCATTTTTTCTTTTGGCGCAAGCTTTTAATCAGGATTTCGGCCTCCTTGGCATTGTTCCAAAAATCGGGCGCAAAGGTCTTTTCTTCTTCGTTGGTTATTTCAATAAGTTTCGCATCAATGTCAAAGATACCTCCTCAACGCACCAAGGCGCTCTACAATACCTTTTATTTGTTCGGTATTAGTCATAATTTATGTAATTTTGTAAACGCAAAGATAACGCATCCAATTTTTATATGGAAATAAATATGCGTGAAGACAAGGTTGTGCCTTATCTATTTTTTAAAAATCAATAATTTACATGGAAATAAATCTAATTAGTGATACGGTTACCAAGCCAAGCAACGAAATGTTGCAATTTATGTTTAATGCCAAAGTAGGAGATGATGTGTACAAACAAGATCCAACCGTTAACGAATTAGAGCATGCCGTAGCGCAGTTGTTCGGTATGGAAGCTGCTTTGTTTTTTCCCAGTGGAACCATGGCTAATCAAACAGCTATTAAATTGCACACTAATCCAGGAGAGCAAGTAATATGTGACAAATATTCTCATATTTATCATTATGAAGGTGGCGGTGCTTCTTTTAATAGCGGCGTTTCGTGTTGTTTAGTTGATGGTAAGCGAGGCATGATTACGGCAGATTTAGTTAAAGAAGCCATCAATGATCCAGAATTTTATCATGCACCATTAACTTCTTTAGTAAGTATAGAAAATACAACCAATAAAGGAGGCGGAGCTTGTTATGATCTTTTAGAATTAAAGAAAATAAAACAAGTGTGCATAGATCACAATTTAAAATATCATTTGGATGGAGCACGATTGTGGAATGCTATGGTAGCCAAAAAACAACATCCAAAACAATTTGGCGAATTATTTGATACCATTTCTGTTTGTTTGTCTAAAGGACTTGGTGCACCTATTGGCTCTTTGTTATTGGGAAGCAAAGCCGATATGAAACGAGCTTTACGCATTAGAAAAATATTTGGAGGAGGTATGCGACAATCGGGATATTTAGCTGCCGCAGGAATGTTTGCCTTGCAAAACAATATGTTGCGATTAGAAGACGACCACCGACGTGCAAAAGAACTAGGCGAATTATTAAGTACGTTGCCTTGGGTAGAAAAAGTTGAGCCCGTAGAAACCAATATATTAATCTTTTCGGTACGTCCATCATTAGAAGACAAATGGGTAATTGAAAAATTACAACAAAAGAACATTCACATTAGTTCCATGGGACATGGTAAACTTCGTATTGTGACGCATTTAGACTATAAGGAAGTAATGCATAGTTATGTGTTGGAAGCTTTAGTAAAAATGCAGTTTTAAGACATAAATAGCAACCCTTATTAATTTAATTTTGGTTCAATTAATATTGTAAAACCGCTGCAAAATTATTTTGGGTAAAGATTATTTTTAAGGTTTGAATTTATTTTAACTTAGAAGAAAATAATAAATAAAGAAAAGAAATTAATGCCACTATAAAAAGAATAATTGATGCTAATGCAATGATGAGCATAATTACTTTTTTCGTTTTTTTCTTTTTAACTCTAACAAATGGCATACGATAAAAAATTTGAACTTGTTTTTATCAAAAAATCCCCGAAAAACGGGGATTTATAATTATGAAAACAAACTTATTAAGCTTGTTCTAATGCTCTTTTTTCTTTTCTTTCTCTTAACAACTCTCTAGTTGCACCAAATATCCAGTAGAATACAAAGTTAACCAAGAAAATCATCAACCAAAAACCAATAGTTAA
>CAISUR010000466.1 GCA_903888655.1 uncultured Bacteroidota bacterium
AAGTAACCGCATCCAAATCTGAACCAAATTTTGCGAAAGCTTCTAACTCACGGAATTGTGCTTGGTCTAATTTCAAGGTACCAGCAACTTTTTTCAAGGAATTAATTTGAGCATTACCTCCAACACGAGATACCGAGATACCTACGTTAATTGCAGGACGAACTCCAGAGTAAAATAAATCTCCATCAAGGAAAATTTGTCCGTCTGTAATCGAAATTACGTTGGTTGGAATATATGCAGAAACGTCTCCCGCTTGCGTTTCAATAATTGGTAAAGCAGTTAATGATCCACCTCCTTTAACGATACCTTTTAAAGTATCTGGTAAGTCGTTCATGTTTTTAGCGATATCATCATCAGCAATCACTTTACATGCTCTTTCTAATAAACGAGAGTGCAAGTAAAACACGTCTCCAGGATAAGCTTCACGACCTGGTGGTCTTCTTAACAAAAGAGATACCTCACGATAAGCAACCGCTTGTTTAGACAAATCATCATATACAATCAATGCAGGACGACCTGAATCACGGAAGTATTCTCCAATTGCAGCTCCAGCCATTGGTGCATAAACTTGCATTGGAGCCGGATCAGAGGCATTAGCTGCTACAATAACTGTATACGCCATTGCTCCTTTTTCTTCCAACATTTTTGCAATTCCAGCAACCGTTGATGCTTTTTGCCCGATAGCTACATAGATACAGAATACGGGTTTCCCAGCATCGTAAAATTCTTTTTGATTTAAAATTGTATCGATACAAACTGTTGATTTACCAGTTTGACGGTCACCAATTACCAACTCACGTTGTCCACGTCCCACAGGAATCATCGCATCTACTGCTTTGATACCCGTTTGCAAAGGCTCCGTTACTGGCTGACGAAAGATAACTCCAGGAGCTTTTCTCTCCAATGGCATATCGAATAATTCTCCCCCGATAGGTCCTTTACCATCAATTGGATTTCCTAAAGTATCTACTACACGACCTACAATTTGCTCTCCTACTTTCAAAGAAGCAATTCGTTGCGTACGTTTTACAGTAGAACCCTCTCTAATTCCTGTTGAAGATCCTAAAAGTACCACCCCAACATTGTCTTCTTCCAAGTTTAGTACGATAGCTTCTAATCCGTTTTCGAATTGTACTAACTCACCGTATTGAGCATTTGATAAACCGTAAACACGTGCGATACCATCACCCACTTGAAGTACAGTTCCTACTTCTTCTAAAGTTGCACCTGATTCAAAACCAGATAATTGTTTTTTTAATATTGCTGTAATTTCAGCTGGTTTAATTTCTGCCATAATATTTTATTATTATCTACCTAAATTTATATTTAATCCAGACCTTTGTGGGGTTTGGTTATTGTTTATTATTATTGTGCTTGGGTTGGTGCTTGTTCTATTTGCTTCATCTCTTCTCTTTGAAAATTCAAACCCTATTTTTTTTGAAAGAACTTCTAATTTTTTACTATTTAAGGTTCCGTCAGCATTCATCACTTCTCCATTGTATAAGTTTGAAAGAATATTTTCTGTATATAAACTATTAAACGGTGATCCAGAATAACGATTTTCAAAATATATTGTATTTAAATCTGCTGAAAGTACCTCAAAATAAGAAACATAACCATCAGTATACTGACCTGGTGTAGTAGGTTTAATAGTAGATGCATCGTAGTATTTACTACTTCTTATGTATAAGATATCTTCTCCTTTTAAATTTGATAGAATATAACAATGTCTAGAAACTTTGTCTTCTCTTAATTTTAAGAATTCAACTTTATCAACTAGAACAATTCCATCTTTAAGTTTTATCTTTTGAGAAAAACCTAATAAAGAAACGATTAAAAAAAATATAGTAATTATCTTTTTCATAATGCCAAATTAATTTGCAAATTCACGTTTCAATTCACTCAATTTACTAGACACAGATGCATTGTATTGTTGGTCACCTACTCTCAAAATAAATCCTCCAATAATTGACGGATTTACAATATTTTCAATTGTAATTTTCTTATTTGAAAATTCTGCAATTTTTGCTAATACTTTAGTTTCTAACTCCGCAGTAATTGGAAAAGCAGTAGTTACTTTAGCTACTTCTATACCGTTACTTTCATCAAATAATCTATTATATTCGGTTGCAATTGATGCAAGAATTTCAAATCGTTTGTTTTCATATAATAAATGAAACAAACTATTGGTTTCTGCTTGAACATTTGAAAATATTTCAGACAAAGCCGATTTTTTAACTTCCATTTTAATAATTGGACTTAATAAAAAATCTTTCAATTCTAAACTGTCTGCTACTGCAGCAACAATCGACTTCATATCGTTGTTTACAGCATCCGCTTTTTCTGAAGTTTGCGCAATATCTAATATTGCCTTGGCATATCTAATCGCTGCTCTAGACATAATGATTAGTTTAATTTAGCGTCACCTAACATTTTCTCAACTAATTTCGTTTGAGAATCTTTGTTAGATAATTCGTCTCTTAATACTTTTTCTGCAATTTCTAATGACAATGACGAAACCTGATTTTTCAAATCGGCCATCGCAGCATTTTTCTCGCTTTCAATGGCGGCTTTAGCTTGAGCAATCATTTTTTCTCCAGCTGCTTGTGCTTCAGATTTTGCGTCGTTAATCATTTTATCTTTAATTTCACGAGCTTCCTTCATCATGACATCGCGTTCCGCCCTTGCTTCAGCTAATAATTTCTCATTATCTGATTTTAAGTTTTGCATTTCTTTCTTTGCATTTTCAGCAGAAAGTAAGGCGTTTTTGATACCATCTTCTCTCTCATTAACGGCATCAAGAATTGGTTTCCATGCAAATTTTTTCAAAAGAAAAATCAATGCAATAAATAAAATTGTCTGTAAAATAAACAACCCTAATGAAATATGTCCAAATAATTCTTCCATTCTATATATCTTTAAATAATTACGATTTTAATAAGTAACAAAAGTTGCAACCAACCGTTACAACTTTTGTTTTTTTAAATGTTACGTTGCAAAAATTGCAGCGAAACCAATTCCTTCAATAAGCGCAGCAGCGATAAGCATAGCTGTTTGGATTTTTCCAGTAGCTTCTGGTTGACGTGCAATAGCATCCATTGCAGAACCACCGATTCTACCAATACCAATTCCAGCTCCAATTACCACTAATCCTGCTCCAACGATTCTAGGGATTTCCATAAAAATATGTATTAAAAATTAAACATTCAATTTGATATTAGGTTTTAGATAAATTTAAAAATTGATATCTAAAATCTAAAATTTTTAGTGATGCGCTTCATCATGGTTGTGCTCTTCTGAAGCAGAACCAAAATATAAAGCCGCTAACATTGTAAAAATATAGGCTTGTAATAAAGCTACCAAAACTTCTAATAATGTTAAAACAAACGATAGTAAGAATGCCAATGGACTTCCAACAATACTATTTGCTTTGTACATTAATGCAATTAAACTCATTAATACTACGTGACCTGCCAACATATTGGCATACAAACGAATCATTAATGAAAATGGTTTAATGATTGTTCCTAATAACTCGATTGGCGCTAAGATAAATTTCATAGGAACGGGTACGCCTGGCATCCAGAAAATATGTTTCCAATAATCTTTTTTAGCTGTAAATGTTGTGATGATGTACGTTAAAAGAGCTAATGCTCCAGTAATCGCTAAATTTCCGGTAATGTTAACTCCTAGAGGTGTTAAACCAAAAACATTTGAAAACCAAATAAAGAAAAAGATGGTTAATAAGAAACTCATATATTTTCTGTAGTGTTTCTCACCAATATTTGGAATCGCAATTTCGTCTCTTATATATATAATGATTGGCTCGAAGAATCTTCCTGCTCCTTTAGCAATAGATCCATTTTTTTTGTAGGATTTTCCTAAACCAGCAAATAATAAAAACATTAATACGCTAACCATTATAATCATGAAAAAACTTTTCGTAATAGAAAAATCAAGTGGTTTTTCGTTTTCAATATGACCTTTAGCATTTTCTGTTAAAGTTCCTGCAGCGTTGGTTTTGTATATTTTACCATCATGATGGCTAATTTTGTAATAGTTCCCAGCGTCTTCTGCGGCAGCTTCTCCATGTTCAAATTTTGAAGAAGAAAAAACGTGTAGACCATTATCCCAAAGAATAACTGGTAATGGAAAGCCAACACTATGTTCTGCATTTTTACCGTATGAGAAAATATGAAAATCGTGAGAATCTAATAAATGATGTTGTATAAATTCTTTTCGTTCTTCATCCTTTTTTTCATCTTCCGACAAAACTTTGGTTTCTACTTTCTTAGAAGCTTGTAAAGTATCTGAAGTAGTTGCTTTACCAAATAATGGAACTAAAGCTACTAGAATTACTATTATAAAATGAATCGGTTTTTTCGAAAACACCATAACTTAAAATTATCTTAATTTTTACTTCTGAAATTTGGTGCAAAGGTACATCTTTTATTAATATCCAAAAGTATATTCAATAATTTTTTGACTTAATTATCAAATTTGATTCGTTTTATTGATTTTTATTTAAGATTCTTATCGTTACAACCGTTTCTATTGTCAAAAACACAGCAAATGTGATAAAAAAATTTATTTTTTCAGGGGTCATTAATTGATTCGTTGACTGCAAAATAGGATATAAAAAAACATAAGAAATAACCATTTTAATTGAGGTTAGTAGCAGAAATGTTTGGCCAACACTATCAATGTTTTTTTCTTTTATCTTGATTAGAATAAAAACTATGACTAAAGAACAAATTGCGAAAAATAAATATAAAAGAGGCAACGAATACCTAAAGCCTCGTTCCACTAGTGAACTTAATGAATAATACAAAAAAGTTTTGTGAATGATAAATGTTGTTAAAGAAAGAATGAGAACTTCAATAACTGGCTTGTATTTATTAATCATCTTTAGTATCGTCTATTTTATTGATTTCCTTCAATTGACGGTTTAAATTATAAAATGCCAAACCAACACCTATAAGTGTAAGCACTTTTACAAAAAGATGCTTTGGATTTGAATAGTTAGCATCTAACCATGCTCCCCCTTTTGCAAAAAGATAAATCACTACACCCATTTGAATAGGAATATTGATTAATGCCAACCATTTATTACGCTGTTTTTTCTTCGGCAGGTTGTCCATGGTGAGCAAGATTTTTTATATGGGGCTTCATTACACAACTAGCACTGAATTCTGCTCCAGGCTCAACTGAAAGTTTGGCGCAAACTACTTCGCCGTGAACACTTGCTTTAGATTTCAAATTAAGGATTTCAGAAACTTGAATTTTTCCATCAAAACGCCCTTCGATATCGCAATTTTTACAAATTATGTCTCCTTTTACACTCCCTGCTGGGCCAATAACCAATTTACCTTTTGATTCAAAATTACCAATAAGATGACCATCCAACCGAAAATCTGCTGGAGAAACAATATCACCTTTTATGATAGTTCCTTCAACAATTCTATTGGTTTTGCCCAAAAGGTCAGTATAAGATTTTGGTTTTTTGTCAAACATAACATTATGGTCTTTTAGGTCCTTCTGTACCCGGCGGCATCATATTTTTTATGCCTTGTTCATTTGGGTTTGACGGGGTCATTCCTGAAGGAGGATTATTGTTTTTAAATCCTTTTTCATTACCCGATCCATTTTCATTCATTGTGCTGTTTTTGGGTACTTCAATACTTTTGGATTGTTCTTCAAGTTTTGCCTTCTTTTCCTCTTCATCTTCTGGCACGACAATAGTTCTTTGAACAGGAACTATCGGTTTAGTTAGCCATCCTCCTGAAATATAATCATCAATATTTTTTTTGACTTGAACTACTTTGTAATTTTCACTAGAAATAACAATTGCTGGTTCTGCAATTTTATAGTCTTTAAATTCTTTCAAAACTTGTGCTATCCCTTTGGCGTTTTCAACTGTTTTTATTCCATGAATAACTATGAAATTTTTATCCATCGTATAAATATCTGTAGAAACATTTAATCTTTCTATTGTTCGCTCTTTTGCAAATTTGACTAATTTAGCTAAAAGATCTTTGGTACTTTTCTCTTGTAAATTATCTGCTCGATATACTATTTTCCAAGATAATGGAAACTCCGAATTAAATGTAAGTGACTCCAAATAAGGTATTCTATCAGTTATGAACTTTTCCGTTGATTTTCCTTCAGTGCTATTTGGATAGGTTAAAGCTACATAATTTAATGCTTTTTTATACTCTTGCAGACCTTCTAGTTTTCCTACAAGATTAGCTTTTAACACCTCGAATTTTGGCAATATTTCTTCTCCTGTGAATTCATCTATAGCTTCTTCTGTTTTCGGAAGAAGTTCTCGGTATTGTTCTTTCAAGTATTCTTGGTATAATGTGTTGTAAGCAACTTCTGGAGTTGAACTCATTTGAACTCCACTAGGATTACTAATAATTTGTGCATATCGAGAATCTGGATATTGTGCGATAATTTGTGTCTTCATTGCCAGTGCTTTGTTTGGATCAATGATTTCATAAATTTTATACAAATTATACATAGCAGGCAATATCAATCGTTCCTCTGGTTTGTTATCCAAAAGCTTTTCTAGTTTATCTGCCGCTCTTTTATATTCTTTGAATTTCTCTTTATATATAACTCCTAGCTGATAGTAGGCGAAATTTCTTTCTTTTCCAATACTATCAAGAGCCTTAGTCGAAGTTGGAAGTTGTTTTAAATAAAAATCTGTCGTATATTTTTCAGGAACTATTTTAGACTTATCTTCTTTGTCGGACGTATCTGCTGCTGCATCATTATTTTTGTCTTCTTTAATTTCTTCTTTGAATAATCTCCAATTTTCAACATGGGCTCTATCTCCCCATTTTTTCTTGAACTCAACCTTTCCAAAAGCCACTGTTGAAGGATTATAAAAATAAAAAGTGCTTGCTTGGTCAGAACTAGTGATTAAAGGTGTTGGTGTTATTCCAGAAGGTGTATCTTTTTTTGTGTTATCAGTATTATCAATTTTTTCTTCATTATTGTTTTTTCCTTTCCCTTTAAAAGGATCATTATCTGCAACTGCTTGTCCTGATTGTTTTGCAACTTTATCTTCTAGTTCTTGTTGCTTTTTTTCTTCTTTCTTTAAGTTTTCGATATATTCCTTAAAATAACTTTCTCTACCAGAAGAGGTAAGTGACGCGATTTTTAGAATACTATCATTTCGTTGCGCTATACCTTCAAATTTTATTACATCATCAAGATTTTGTCTTTTTTTAGTAATTAATTTAAATTCTCTAGTACGAGGTTTCAAGTTAGTTAAAGTACTGTCAAAATATTTTCCGGCAGTTACATACTTTGCTTTATTAAAATATATAGCTGCTAAATTTCTATAATTGCTAGCCAATAAATAAATGTCATCTCGATTTCTGATGGATTTATTGTAGTATTTTTTCGCAACATCTGGCATTTTTAATTTATCATAGAACAAAGCAACTTGATGATTGAGAACATCCAAATAAGGTCTGTTTTCTCGATCTTTCAAAAACTTTCTATACTTTTTCATAAAAGCCAAAGTATCCCCTTTTGAAAAATCGAATTGTTGTGCTTGGCGAGCATGAGCTTGAATTACATATTGACGCGCTGCTTTTCTATGCATATCAATAACTTGTTGGTATTTTGCAAAAGCACTATCTTTCTTGCCAACCTCATCATAAATTTGACCCATTATGAATCGATATCTTGATTTTTCTTCGTCTAATTTAGTAAACTTTGTTGCCAACTCCAATCTAGCAACTGCACTATCTCTTTGTTTTGTATTTAAAAAAGCTTGAGCCAAAGTAGCATTAGCATCAGCAAAAATTTGATCTTTAAACTTAATTTCCGTCAATAATTTTCGGAGATTTTTTATGGCTGTTTCATCGTTGTCCATGCGCATATTGGTTTTTTCTCTCCAAATTTTAACCTCATAAATCTTATCGCTTTTAGGATATTTATATAAAACATA
>CAISUR010000467.1 GCA_903888655.1 uncultured Bacteroidota bacterium
CATTTCAAGCTATGGAAGCGGTCTTGTCAGCATGAACATTATAATACCAGTAGAAAATACTAATAATATAAGAATGGCAGATTTTGTGAGGGTAACTACACCTTCAGCCACTTATCGCTTTGCTACTACTTCTGCTCCACTTACTATTTCCGCAGTTGATTCTCAACCTTTTGATGCATTAGGATCATTGGTCAAAATTGGTGATGTGCAAAGAGATATTAAATCAACAGGAAATCAAACATCTATTACTTTAGTTGGATTAGATACTGCATTATTAGGATGGATATTATCTCAACAAGGTAAAGGCTCTCAAATTGAAATGTGGCATGGATTTTTTAATTCTGATGGCTTATTAATTACTACAGGTGGCACAGGCGGTCTTTATAAATTTTTTACAGGCTATATTACTTCTTATACTATTTCAGAGCAATGGATGGAAGAAAATAGAGGATATGTAGGTGTTATCAATGCAACAGCTAATAATACTCAAACTATTTTACAAAATAGAACAGCAGGTAGATTTACTAATGATAATGCTTGGCAATATTTTAATCCAGGCGATACATCCATGAATCGAGTTCCATTTATACAAACTATTAATTATGCATTTGGGAAAACTGGTTGATTAGATTTGCAAATAAATATGATAATGACAAGATAATAGATTTAATTAAAGAATTTGCTAGTAAAATTAATAATCCATTATCAAGCGATCCTTTAACATGGTCAAAAACTTATGTTGAAAAAGTATTAGCAACTTTATATGCAGGTCATGGATTTGTTCTTATTGATGATGATCAAACAGGTATTTTAATTGGAGTTAAAACTCAATACTTTTGGAATCCTAATATTATTCAATTGCAAGAAGTTTTATTAACTGGCAAAACAAATATAGTTATAGCAAGATTAATTAAAGAATATATAAAAGTTGCTAAAAATATGCTTAATAAAGGCGAAATAAATCAAGCTGTTATAGCATCTTTTGTAGGTATAGATTTATCAAAATTTGGATTAACACAATTAGAAAACAAATGGGAAATTAAATGAGCTTTGTAATTATTCCAATTTTAGCAGATATAGGCATTACTGGTCTTGCGGCTGATGTGCTTTCTTTTGCTATAAGCATGGTAGCTTCATCTATTATTTCTAAAGTATTTGCTCCAAATGCACCAAATCAAGGTTCTCAACAAGCACAACCTGACCCTGGAAATCCACAACAACTTCCGCCTGCTGGAAATAATTTACTTCCTATAGTTTATGGCACAGCTTATGTTGGCGGTGTAATTACAGACCTTTCTATATCAACAGACAATCAAAATATTTATTGGGTGCTTGCTTTATCTGAAGTAACTAATACTGAACATGGTGGCACTCCAGATACAATAACTTTTGGAAATGTTTATTGGGGTGGAAAAAAATGTATATTTGGAACAGGCGCTCAAGTAACAGGACTTCTTGATGAATCAACAGGTGTAACCCAAGATATTAAAGGTTACATGGATATATATCTATATAAAAATGGTTCAAATCAACCAGCAAATACTTCCACAAGCGCAATAACAGTTATGCAAGCTTCAAATCTTGTTTATAAATGGAATAGCTCAAAATTAATGAGTAATTCAGCTTTTGCAATTATTCATCTTAAATATAATTCAAGTTTAAATTTAACAGGTTTATCTCAAACCAGATTTCAATTAACTAATTCAAGAGTTGCGCCTGGTGATTGCTTTCTTGATTATTTATCATCTACTCGATATGGCGCTGCAATTCCATTAGCTCAAATTGACACTACATCATTAACTGCACTTAATACATATTCAAATCAATCATTTACTTTTACTCCATATACAGGCGGCACATCAACTCAACCTAGATTTCAATTTAATGGGGTGCTTGATCCTGTTCAAAAAATTATGCAAAACATTCAATCTATGGCTGATTGTTGTGATTGTTTGGTTAGATATAATGAAATTACAAGTCTTTGGGGTGTTATTGTTCAAACTCCAACATATTCAATTGCTATGGACATTAATAATTCCAATACTATTGGCGCTATTACTGTTAATCCTATTGATATGTCAAATTCATTTAATACTATTGAATGTAATTATCCTGATGGCACAGAAAAAAATTCATTTGCATCTGTAACTTTTGATCTTCAAACACTTGATCCAGCTTTGTTATTTCCTAATGAGCCAGTTAATAAACAGTCATTAAATCTTTATTTGACTGATAACAATGTAACTGTTCAATATTTAGCAACAAGATTTTTAAAAGCAGCAAGAGAAGATTTACAAGTTACTTTAGAAATTGATTATTCAGGACTTCAATTAGAAGCTGGTGATATTGTTACAGTTACTAATGCTAATTATGGTTGGGCTGCTAAATTATTTAGAGTTCAAAAAGTTATAGAAAAATTTAGTGATACAGGTCAAATTACTGCTTCATTAAACTTAATGGAATATAACCCATCAGTTTATAATGATACAAGTGTTACTCAATTTATACCAAGCCCAAATACAGGCATCGGAACTCCAACAAATTTTGGAACTGTTCCATCTCCAGTAGTTTCAGCCACTTATCCTATTGCAGTCAATCCATCATTTGATATAACTATTACATCTTCAAGTGCTGGTATTACTCAATATGCTGAAATATGGTATTCAGCCTATCAATATCCAACTTCAGATCAATTAATATTTGCTGGCACTACTGCTATTCAATCTAATGGCAATGCATATTCTATTAATACAGTTTTGCCTGTGATTAATCTTTCTAATATTCCAGCAGGTAATTGGTATTTCTTTAGTCGCATGGTCAATAGTATTGCTAAAAGTTCATACAGTCCTGCATCTACTATATTAGATTGGCGACCAACCACATTTCAATATACTAACAAATATTTATCAGTTGCTTATGCTGATGATTTATCAGGCACAGGATTTACATTTAATCCTAGAGGAAAATTTTATTATGGTTTAGTTAATCAAACCAGCTCTACACCTGATTCTAATGTGTCAAACTATAATTGGTATTTAGCTAATCCAACATTTAGCACAAATAAATTTTTAATTTATTCAAATAGAACAGGTCGCAAGTTTAGTTTTTCTACAGACAATGCTGCTTATGCAGCAGGCACAGCATCTTTTGTGCCTACAAATTCATCCTTATATGATCCGAGTATTTGGTCAGCTTTGCCTGATGGCACAAATATTATTGATTTAGATCAAAGAACTGGTCAATTAATTAGCACAGGCACAACTACTGTAAGCACAGGCGAGATTGCAATTACAAATACACAAGATGGTCAAGTAGTTGCTGCGCTTCAAAAATTCCTAGATTTTGGTGGCGCTAGCACATTTACAGGATCAGCTTCTACTTTAACTATTGATGTTTATGGTCGAGTAGTAGGATTTGCGGCAGCAGATTCATTCTATATGACTATAAGTCAATTTGTAGCTACATCAAATCAAACTGTATTTAGTGTAACAAGAGATTCAAGTTATATTGTTGGTCAATGTTTAGTATTTGAAAATGGTATTTTATTAAATGAATCTGATTATACAGATGCTTCAGGAAGTGTTACTTTAGGAACTGGCGCTACTATTGGAGCTAATATAACAATTATATCTATGAGAGCTATATCAACTAGCGCATATTATGATTTAATGAGTATGTCTGTAGCTAGTGTTGCTTCTAATGTAGTTACTTGGAACAATGCTAATATGCCTTGGGATTTAATTGATATAGGTGATAAAATAACATTTAGCAATACAGGCACTCCAACACAATATACAGTTACAGGTGTTAATTATTCTACTGCTCAAATTACATTTAGTTCTACTGTAACTGGAGTTTCTGCTGGCTCAAGAATATATTTTTATAGGGCATCATCATCAAGTTACAGGGTATTTAGTAGATATACAGCAAATTTAACTAATGTTTCTAATTACACACCGACTTTATGGTCATTTGATACTGGATATGAACTTCCATTTATTAATGGAGCGGCTATAACAGCTTATGATTACAATTTAACAAGCAATACATATTCATCAATTCCTAACATTTTTAGTGGGGATTTAGATATAATACAATTTACTGGAAATAATCTAACAACACCTACTGGAAGCATGGTAAATATGTTAGCATATACAGTTATTGGGCAAGTTGGTTATTCATTTACTTCAATTGCCAATGCTTTAAATGTTTATATGAATGGTGCATTATTAGTAGGCGGAACTGATTATACATCAACAACAACAAGTTATACTTTAACTGTAACACCATCTATAAATACAGAAATTATGGCGCAACAAACATTTGCTCGCTATGGAGCTGCATAAAGGAAAAAAATGTCAAATGCTTTTAATTTATCTCAATTAGCAAACAATATTAATACATCAGGACAAGTATCTTTAACCGCTGGTGTAACAGGAACATTGCCAATTGCTAATGGTGGCACTAATTCAACAGCTACTCCAACTGCTGGGGGTGCTATTTATGGAACAGGAACATCATTAGCAGCAACAGCAGCAGGAATATCAGGGCAAGCTTTAGTATCAAATGGATCAAGCGCTCCAACATGGGGAATTCCTTCATCCGCTTCAAGTTTAATTACGACAAATTTTTCAATTTCTGAATCAGGTGGTAAGTTAGTAATTAAATATGGATCAACTATAATTGCTTCTATTTCATCAAGTGGAGAAATTATATCTGCTAATAATATTACTGCATATGGAACACCATAATGGCTCTTAATCCTTCAGGACCAATTAGTTTAGCTGGAACAACTGCTGGGCAATCTATTGAATTAGAACTTGGTGGAACTGGCTCTACTACAATATCTTTAAATGATTCTAGTGTAAGAACTTTAGCTGGAGTGCCAAGTGGCGCAATTGTAATGCCTACTAATTTTTGGGGAAAATCTAATTTAATTACTGCAACTTATATTATTGTAGGTGGTGGAGGAGGAACAGCTAATACAACAGCAAATTTTGGCGGTGGTGGTGGAGCTGGTGGTTATATTACAGGAACTTTATTATTAACATCTAGAACTGTTTATACAGCAACAATTGGAGGAGGGGGAATAGCTGGTAGAAATAGTCCAAGTTTTAGACTTGCGGCAACTCCTGGAGGTAATGGAGGGAATAGTTCATTAACTGGAGTGCCTACAACTGCTGTTGGTGGCGGTGGTGGTGGTTATGGATATAATAATGGAGCTGGTGCGGCAGGAATTCCAGGAGGGTCAGGAGGCGGAGCTGGAGCTTCAGTTTCTAGCCCTTCAGGTTCAGGAGGAACTGGAACTTCAGGTCAAGGAAATTTAGGAGGAGCTAATATAGCTACTGTTCGGGCAACGACTGGCGCTGGAGGTGGTGGTGGATTTAATTCCGCTGGAAATTCTAATTCAACTATAAATGGTGGTCAAGGCGGTAGCGGAATTAATATTTCTCCAATTATTGGTATTTCTTCAACTATTGCTGGTGGTGGTGGCGGTGGAACTTCAAGTCCAGGTGGCTCTCAAGCAACTCCTGTAGCTGGAGGAGGAAATACATCACTTGGTGGTGGAGCTGATAGCAATCAAGGAACTGGAGGTGGAGGAGTTGTTTATTTATCTATTCCAACTTCAAGATATACAGGCACAACAACAGGAAGTCCAACTGTAACTATTTCAGGAAGTAATACTGTTCTAACATTTACTACAACAGGAACTTATACAGCATGAGCCATTTTGCCCAAGTTAAAAATAATATTGTTGTTAATGTTATTAAATGTGAAAAAGATATTATTGATTCAGGAATTTTAGGCGATCCAAAAGAATGGATTCAAACTTCTTATAACACAAGAAATAATATTCATTATGGGCAAGATGGAAAACCAGATGGAGGAATTGCATTAAGAGGAAATTTTGCTGGAATTGGAAGTATATATGATTCAGAAAATGATGTTTTTTATCTTGCCAAACCTTTTCCATCTCATATTTTAGATAAAAATCTTTGGGGTTGGAGAGAGCCAATTGATCTTCCTTTTGATAAATTATTGCCAAATGATTTGCCCGAAAATAGTTCAGATAGATTTTGGAATGAAGAATTGCTTACTTTTCAAATAATTATTGATTCATTAGATTTTTCTTCACCTAAAATTATTTATACTTGGAATGTAGAAACTCAAAATTGGGATAAAAATTAGTATAATTAATAAAAAATAAAATAAAATCATTCCCAGTTCTGTAAGCATATAGGCTGGTTATTAACCTAGTGAGGAAAAAATGGCTATCTTTAATAAAAATACTTTAAGACAAGTATCTGGCTTTGACAATGAAATTATTGCAGGCGAACTTGTTTATAATCAACAAACATTTTGGAATCTTAATTTTAATACCGATGGGATTCCTGTCGATTTAACTGGTGCAACTATTGATGCTACCATTATTAGAAGATTAGTTACTAACATCCATGATTCTCGTTATGGTCTTACATTTGACATAGCAGATTACACACCAACTCCTGATCCAGTTTCACTTACTATTACTAATAGAGATGATGTTAATGGTCATTTTACTTTAGTTATTAATGAAGGCACTTGGGATGTTATTTCATCCGATCCACAACTTGACATTAATGCTGCAAATTGTGTAGGCTTTTCTGGTCGCATTAAAATTTCTTTCCCAGCTTCAGGTGATATTCCAGCTCAAGATCAAATTATATTCTTATTATTTTTAGTGCGCTCTGATGGTGTAGTTAATTAATCATGGACATCACTTTATCGCCTATAAATACAGTTGATGTATCTGTTAATCCCACATCTACAATTGATGTTCAAGTTACTCCCACAACTCAAACCCTAGTTACTATAGATCAAGGTATTCGCGGTTATAGCGGCACAAGCGGATATTCAGGCTATAGTGGTTTTTCAGGCGCTTCAGGCATTTCTGGTTATTCAGGTATATCAGGTTTTTCTGGAATTAATGGACAATCTGGATATTCTGGATTATCAGGATTTTCAGGTCAATCTGGCTTTAGTGGCTATTCAGGCATATCTGGATTTTCAGGATCAGGCATTAGTGGTTATTCTGGATACTCTGGCTATAGCGGTCAATCTATACAAGGCGATTCAGGCTATTCTGGTTATAGTGGTTTTTCAGGCATAAGTGGATTTAGCGGTCAATCAGGATTTTCAGGATTTAGCGGTGAATCTGGCATATCAGGCTTTTCAGGAAGCGGTGTATCTGGCTGGTCTGGATATAGTGGCTTTAGCGGTATATCTGGCTTTTCAGGCGATAGCGGTATTTCAGGATTTTCTGGTATTTCTGGATTTAGCGGCATAAGCGGTTATTCAGGTGATTCTGGTATAAGTGGATTTTCAGGCTGGAGTGGTATTTCTGGTTATAGCGGTGATTCAGGCATTAGCGGTTGGTCAGGCGATTCTGGAATCTCTGGTTATTCTGGTTTTAGTGGTATTAGCGGATGGTCAGGATTTTCTGGTATAAGTGGTTATTCTGGAGATTCTGGCATTTCAGGTTTTAGTGGTAATAGTGGCATATCAGGATATAGCGGATTCTCTGGCTATTCTGGACAACAAGGCACATCAATCAATATTAAAGGCACAGTTGCAACTCCAGCAGATTTACCTTTAATTGGCAATCTTCCTAATGATGCTTATATTGTTACATCTAATGGCGACTTATATGTATGGGATGGAACTACTTGGAATAATGTAGGACCTATTGTTGGA
>CAISUR010000468.1 GCA_903888655.1 uncultured Bacteroidota bacterium
AAATCAAAAATTCACACAACTAGTTAGTTCATTAAGTAAAAATTCTTTGTGGTCTATTATTGGAATTTTAGGGGCAATTATTGCTTCAGGATTGGTATATTGGTTAGTAAGTAAACGTCAAACAACTGACAAAACAGATGTTGAAGCACAAATTAGTAAAACTAAGAAAACACTCGAAGAAGAAGGGGTTAAATTAGATACCAAATTGACAGAAGTATTAGAAACACAATTGAAATTAGTTCAAGAAGAAAGAGCTAAAATTCCAGCAAATAAATCAGATGAAATAGACCATTCATTAGCACTAAAAGTGGCTGATGAAATTGTACGTATTAATAAAAACCTTTCCAATATGGATACAAATACCAAAGGTTTAAAACAACTTTCAGCTTCAGTAAAACGTATTGAGGATAATTTTGCTGCGAATGGTTATGATATGCCAGAGATACTTAACAAACCTTTTGATCCTAGAATGAAAATGATAGCAAATATGGTTGAAGATGAAAATTTAGAAAAAGGAATTGAAATAATAACTAAAATAATCAAGCCACAAGTAAACTACAAAGGAGTACAGATACAGTCAGCTCAGGTAGAAGTTTCAGTAGGTCAATAAATAAGTATAAAATGAGAACAAAAATAGACTACGGTATCGATTTAGGAACTACTAATTCAGCAATAGCAAGAATTGAAAATGGCAAGCCAGTTATTAAAAAATCGGACACATTAAAAGATACTATTCCTTCTTGTGTTAGTGTCAATAAGAAAAAAAATGTGTTGTCAGGGGATGTTGCATTTAATGCCTTAAAATTGGATAAAACAAGAGCACTTAAAACCTTGAAGAGCGAAGATCATAATGCATATATTGAATTTAAAAGAACAATGGGTACAGATATTAAATATCCGAGTTCTAATATGGGAAAAGATTTTTCATCGGAAGAATTATCTGCTGAAATATTAATGAAATTAAAATCATTTATTACGGATGAAGCTGTAAAATCAATAGTAATCACAGTTCCAGCCAAATTTACTATGGTTCAAAAAGATGCTACTGTAAAAGCGGGTAAATTAGCCGGTTTTGAACATATTGAATTGTTGCAAGAACCGATTGCGGCATCTATGGCTTATGGCCTTGATGCTGACAATAAAGATGGAATGTGGTTGGTATATGATTTTGGTGGTGGAACTTTTGATGCGGCTTTAATTAAAGTGGAAGATGGAATTATGAAAGTTGTTGACACAGAAGGCGACAACTGGTTAGGTGGAAAAAATCTTGATGAAGCAATATTAGACCAAATTTTTTTGCCCTATATAGAAAGTAATTTTTCTTTTAATGATACATTATCAGATACAAATCAAAAAGAAGTACTGAGAAACTCCGTTAAATATTTTGCTGAAGAATGTAAAATTCAAATGTCATTTAAAGATAAACATAATATATTGACAGATTTAGGAGATTTACCATTAGAAGATGAAGAAGGTGAAGAATTAACTTTGGATATTGATGTAACACAAGATAGTTTAGAAGTTGTGGTAGGTCCAATTTTCCAAAAATCAATTGACATTTGTAAAGATTTATTAAAAAGAAACAATCTTAAAGGTTCTCAATTAACAACAGTATTATTGGTTGGAGGCCCAACATATTCTCCTATTTTGAGAAAAATGTTAAAAGAGCAAATTACCGATAAAATTAATACAAGTATTGACCCAATGACATCTGTAGCTTCTGGTGCTGCATTGTTTGCTTCGACTATTTCAGTTTCAGAGGAAGTGATGGAACAAAGCAGAGACACAACTAAGTTACAATTAGAAATAAAGCACGAAGCAACAACCGTGGAGGACGAAGAAATGGTTAACATCAAAATCCTAAAAGAAAAAACAGAAGGTACTATTCCAGATAAAGTTTTTGCAGATGTTGTTCGTGGTGACAAAGCTTGGTCAAGTGGTAAAAAACAAATTAGTGAAAGAGCTACTTTAGTAGATGTACAGTTAAATTTGGGTGCGTCAAATACTTTTGAAGTTATTTTGTACGATGAACAAGGCAACAAATTAGAATGCCAACCAAATACCTTCAATATTTTACAAGGAATTAATCCAGGACAAGCAACTTTACCCTATCACATTGCACTTGAAATCACTGACCGTATTCAAGGAAAGGATATATTAACAGCTATAAAAGGTTTAGAAAAAAATCAAACATTACCTGCAACTGGTGTTACTAAAGGATTAAAAACACAGAAAGATATTCGCCCTGGAATGGCTTCTGATGAAATTATCATTCCTATATATCAAGGTGATTATTATGCTGAAGGTACAACTGCTATTCATAGCACCCACATTAATGAAATAAAAATTAATGGTGAAGATTTACCTTCATTGTTACCTGCTGGTAGTGATGTCGAAATAACACTTAAAGTAGATCGTTCAGAACAAATGACAGTATCTATTTTCTTCCCATATTTAAATCATACAGAACAACAAACGGTAGAAATTATCCAAGGTAAGTCAGTTAGTAAAGAATGGTTAGAAAATGAGATCAAAAAAGCAAGGAAAACTGCTAAAAGATTACAAGAAGAAGATAATTCAAAAGAAGTTGAAAAAATAATTACTAATATTAATGGAATTTCAGAACAATTAGACCATAAAGGTGGTGGGGATAGCGGTAAACTCGAAGTTCAAGATAATTTATTAAAAGAACTAAGAGCATTAGATAAATTGGATTGTGAAACGGAATGGCCAAAAGTAGAAAGAGAATTAAAAGAAAATTTTTATGATTTGGAAGAACTGCTAAACAAAATAAAGAGCAACGGTGATGAAGGAGATTTAAAAATGGGAG
>CAISUR010000469.1 GCA_903888655.1 uncultured Bacteroidota bacterium
AAATACAAGAATCAAAAACATTTTTTTTAAAAACCCTTTGTGACTTAGCGTCTTTGTGGTGAAAACTATATACTTGATTTAAATTGTTCTAAGAAACGAACATCGTTTTCAAAAAACATTCGGATGTCGCCAATTTGGTGTAACAACATGGCAATACGTTCAATTCCCATTCCGAAAGCGAAACCTGAAAATTCATCAGGATTGATGCCGCAGTTTCTCAAAACATTTGGATCAACCATTCCGCAACCTCCAATTTCCAACCAACCGGTTCCTTTAGTAATGCGATAATCGGTTTCCGTTTTTAAACCCCAATAAATATCAATCTCGGCACTTGGTTCTGTAAACGGAAAATAACTCGGACGCAAGCGAATTTTCGATTTTCCGAACATTTCTTTAGTGAAATATAATAAGGTTTGCTTTAAATCGGCAAAGGAAACGTCTTTGTCAATATATAGCCCTTCCACTTGATGGAAAATACAGTGCGAACGCGAAGAAACCGCTTCATTACGGAACACTCTTCCAGGAGATATAGTTCGGATTGGCGGTTTGTTGTTTTCCATATAACGCACCTGCACTGATGAGGTATGCGTTCTTAATAGCACATCGGGATTCGTTTGAATGAAAAAAGTGTCTTGCATGTCTCTTGCCGGATGGTATTCTGGCAAATTTAATGCGGTAAAATTATGCCAATCGTCCTCAATTTCTGGACCTTCAGAAACGTTGAAACCAATAGTAGAGAAAATATCAATAATTTGATTTTTAACAATCGAAATCGGATGACGCGAGCCAATAACCATCGGTTCACCTGGACGCGACAAATCGCCATAAAAACCTTTTACCTCTTCTTTGCTTTCTAGCTCTTCTTGAATGGTTTTTACACGCTCTTCGGCAACTGCTTTCAAGGTATTGATTACTTGTCCGAAGTCTTTCTTTTGGTCGTTTGGAATGTTTTTAAACTCGGTAAAAAGTTCTTTCAACAATCCTTTGCTACCTAAATATTTGATGCGGAATTGTTCTAAGGCTTCCTTATTTTTTTCGTTAAAGGCTTTGGCTTCTTCGATATGTTCTTTAATCTTATCTATCATCGGTCGTTCTTTGAAGGTGCAAATTTAGGGATTTT
This sequence comes from uncultured Bacteroidota bacterium, assembly GCA_903888655.1. GTDB lineage: Bacteria > Bacteroidota > Bacteroidia > Flavobacteriales > Flavobacteriaceae > Flavobacterium. The sequence continues at coordinate 1,121 of CAISUR010000469.1, forward strand.
TTTGATAGGGACAAGTCGCGACTTGTCCGTACAATAAAAAGTATTTTAATCTATAAGTTCTTTTTCAACAAAATAATTCACAATGGCATCTTTCATTAAAATGGTTTGTTCGCCAGCTTTTAATGGTGGCAATTCTTCTTTCACTTTATAATGCGGCCAACCGTCTTTATCGAAAAAGTCGAATTCGTAGTAGCCATAAGGTTCAAGTAACCGGCAAATGGCAATGTGCATTAAGTTAACTTTTTCGTCTTTGGCAAAAACGCGTTTGAATTTACCCAATTCTTGTACTCCAATTAAATATATTATCGCATCTAAATCGAGTGTTTCGCCTTCGGCAAATTGATTGGAAAGAATTTCGACGACTTTCTCCCAGCGTTCTTTTAGTTGTATATCTCGTGACATGTTTTTCTGTTTAGAGAAAAAATAATAGAGAAAAGACAATTGACTTTTAACTACATTTTTCTATTAGTTTGCAAATATATCACTTTAGGGAGCGTTGAAGCTACATTGATGCTTATCTTTTTGGCTACTGTAAATGAGGGTAATTGCTGAAAAATGGTTTTAGATTTGGTAATTTTTTTTTGTTTTGTTTTATGCAACTCCTTGATTTTATTGGCTTGGACTTTAAAATAAGCAAATGGACTATGAAATATGCCAAAGGACTTTACTTTTTTAGAAATGGACTTTGTGAATGATGAAATAGACCTTGTTTTTTTAAAAATGGATGCTGAAATTTGGCTTTGGATGGTTCTTTTTTTGAAAAGACCGTTGTCAATTGCCAAATGGACTGTGTTAATGACCGTTTTGACTTTATGAATTTACTGATGGACTATTGGAGTGGTTAGTTTACTTTCATTGATGCTACTAAAAATCTTTTAAGTGGACATTTGTACTTGTTTGATACAGTAGAAGAAAGATGTTATTTACATTCTTATGGGTTGAGTTTTTGTTTTTTGCCACAGATTTACAGATTTAATACATTTAAAAGATTTTTTGACTTTACGGAATTCTAAAATCTCGATAGTACGGATACTTGTTAAATCTCATACTAAAGGTAGTTACTAGCTACTAGTAACGTTAGAGCCATTATTTTGGTGACGCAGCACCTCGTGAAAAATAATTCTTTTCTTAAGATTTGGTTAAGATTTTTTAATTTTTTAAATTAGCTTTTAGTAAACCACCTAATGTGGTTGAGGATAAAACTAAAGTTTAATTTAATTACTTAAAAGTATGAGTAAAGGAAAACAATTTTTGAAAGAAGAGTATTTACCTGGTGCTTTGTTTATTAAAACAAGTTTTAAGAGAGACCGGGAAGAATTGGTAACGAGATTTTCGGAGTATACGCCCGAGTATTTGGCAGGCTTTGAAACTCAAATAAGTAGCGTGAAGCAAATTCAGCAGAGTTTGGTGCTTACCGAAGTGCAGAAGCAGGCTACTGTTAATTTGTATATGCGGGCTAATAGCGTGAATGTAGAGTTTAATTTTTTGGTTCGTTATTTTAAAAAATGTGATTTTGACACTAAAATTTTGAGTCAAGTGAAAAGGAACTTAACGGCTCATAATATTGAGGGAGCGGTTGATAAAATAAGTGCCGTTATTCAGTTTATTGAAGCCAATAAAGATGCTTTGGTTGTCAAAGGAATGGCCCCAGATTTCTTGACGACTTTGGTTGCCGATAGGGATTATCTAGAAGCACAAAACATGTTGCAAAACGAGGTTAAAAACCAAGTTGGTGCCTTATATACTGCAAACAAAGTGGAGTATGACAAACTGTATGGCTATATCGCTAGTATTGCGAATGACGGTAAAGTGATGTATAAAGGCACACCGAAAGCTAAAGAATATACGATTATGAATATTATTGAGCGCATGCGCTCTGGGAATAGTGGTGGGAATGAAACTCCTGCTGCAACAACGCCAACTGTTTAAATGTAAAAACCGCCGATTGGCGGTTTTTTTGTTGGTTATTGTTTTATGACTTTAACGGATTTAGATTTTTCTCCATCTGAGAATTTTAAAACATAAACACCCGTTGCCAGATTACTCATGTCTATTTCTTGGTTTTGAATGGAAGAAGTAAAACTGGTTTTGGTTACTTCTTGACCTAAATAGTTATAGATAGCCACTTCTTTAAAGTTGGAATTGGAGTTGTCAAAGAATACTTTTGATGCTGTTGGGTTGGGAAATAGTTTAATGTTATTTAATAATTCATTTTCATTTACTCCTAAAGCAGCTACTCTAGATAAATTTACATCCAGTAAATAGGTTCCAACATTTCCTTGAAAATAAGGAGCAACATGAAAATAAATTGTTCCACCATTATTTACCGTAATGTTTCCTGAAATAACATCATCAAAAACACTTGACCAATTTACACCATCTGTTGAATAGGTAAATAATGCATCTAATGTATAAGTATTACCATTATTACTGCTGTAGCTATCTTGTAACCTTGGTGTAATTGTATAATTATAACCACTTGGCAATACAATTTTATAATAATCATTATCCGTTCCAACGTGAGCATTTGAACCAGTTGTTTTTACGCTGGCTGTATTACTAGTAAATGATAATGGCAAGCTATAAGATTGATTAAATACATCATTAACTTCATAAATATCGGCTTGGTAAGGTGCTTGAACAACAGTTACTTTAATTGGATTAATAAATGTTGATGTAGATCCCGTTAATGGCCAATTTGTTCCATCAGTAGAATGCTCTAGGGCTATTAAATAAGAACCAGGCGCAGCTGTTATTGCCGTTGTTGTAAATGTTAAATAAGGAGACCCATAAGTATATCCTGGTGATAAACCAATATTTTCAGAATAATAACCTATACTTTGAACAAAAGTTCCATCAAGAGTATATAGACTAACATTATACTGTCCTGTAAAGGTAGATGAACCATTATTCACTATATTCAAGTTTACAGAAGCTCCTTGTCCTTGTGTTAAGGTTGTTCCTGGTGTAACTGTCATAACTGAATTTAACGAAATTGAATTAGAATTCACTACTGTTATTTGTGGAAAATTAGTATAACTACTATTGTTTTGAACTATTTTCCAACCACCACCAGTAGGTCTATAGTACAACCCTAAATAATAGGTTCCTGGTAATAAGGTAAACATTCCTGTAGTTGAAAAGACAACATTACTAGAATAAGCACTTTGACTAGGTAAAGTTGCGTAATTTGTTTTAGTTTCTACATAATCAATAAAATTGCCATTACTATCAAAAGCTCCTAGTGTATAATCTCCAGAAAAGGAATTAGTACCATAATTAGCGATGTTTGTAGAAACTGTAAAAGCCTGTCCATAATTAATAGTTGTTGCAGATGGAGTTAAATAATCATATAATGCGATATAGTTTTGTTGGGAGGTAGCTGGTGGTTGTATTCCTATTAAAGCATAATTTATATCATTAAAACTTTCGTTTGAAGGCCCTCCTGCCCCTGAAAGACTTGGATTTAACTGCCCTATCGGATAATTGCCATCACATAGTCCACCCCAACCCCAATTAAAATGTAAATTATTATTACTATCATATCCATCTGCAATAAAACAATGTCCATTTTGATTTTGAGGAGGTGCAACATTTGGGTTAATTCCAACTCCTCCATATAAAATTGGTCTTCCTGCATCTAATTCAGTTTTTAATAAATTAAACCATGCATTCCCTGGGTAATCTGGTCTACCTACATGTTGAATACTTGAATTGTAACCAAAATAATTTTTTAATGCAAGATCGGAAGAGCACACG
>CAISUR010000470.1 GCA_903888655.1 uncultured Bacteroidota bacterium
AAACTCAGAATTGTATGCACTTAATGAAAAAATCAATAAAAAAAATAAAATTAATAAAATTAGAATTAAACAAGATATTTTCTTAGGCGAAATTCCTTTAATTACAGAAGAAGGAACTTTTATTGTCAATGGATGTGAAAGAATTGTTATTAGTCAAATTATTCGAAGTCCAGGCGTTTATTTTAGAAAAGAATTTGCTGCAATTCGTAAAACAATTTATACAGCTACAATAATTTCAAATAAAGGATTATGGACTAAATTTGTTCTAGATCAAGCAGAATCTGATACTTGGAAATTTGGAGATAAATCGAAATATAATGATCGTGTTTATATAAAATTAAATGATTTTAAAGCTCGTAATAGTAGTGAAATAATTGAAAAAGACGATTCTGATTCAAACAAATTATTTATTTATGATTTAATTACATATTTTGGATTAACAACTGAAGAAGTTTTAGATAATTTAAAACATCCAATCTATTTAACAAAAAATATTCAACTAACAAATAAAGATATAGAAGAAACAGTTGATGAGAAACAAAGATATATAAGAGTTTGTGAAAATTTTTTACTAATTAAAAAATTATTTTTTAATCAACGTTCTGGTTGTTTTTCAATTGGTGAAATTGGACGTTATAAAATTAACAAAAAATTAGGTCTAAATTTACCAAAAGATATAACTTACTTAACAGCTCAAGATTTTATGGGAATCTTAGATGGCTTGATTGATTTAAAATATCATGATCGAATTAGTGATGACATCGATGATATTAAAAATAAACAAATTCGTTGTGTTGGGGATTTACTTCAAAATCAAATTCGTATAGGTTTATATCGTTTACAAAAAAATCTTTTAGACGATTCTATAATTGGGAATTCCCAAAAATTAAATTTTGAATTGGAAACTCAATCAAATCCAGATGAGTGGATCATTGATCCGCGTCCTGTAACAAGCTCTATTAAAGAGTTTTTTAAGACTAGTCAATTATCACAGTTTATGGATCAAATCAATCCACTTTCAGAAATGACGCATAAACGTAGAATTAGTGTTTTTGGTCCCAATGGTTTAAAACGAGATCATATTAGCACAGTTATTCGTGATATTCATCCAAGTCAATATGGTCGACTTTGCCCAATTGAAACACCTGAAGGACAAAATGCTGGTTTAATAACATCAATGTCATTATATGGGAAAATTAGTTCATTAGGGTCAATTGAAACACCTTATTTTTTAGTGGAAAATAAATCCGTTTTTTCTGAAAAAAAAGCGATTTTTTTAAGTCCTGAACAAGAAGCTGAAACTAAAATCGCTGTTTGTGATATTAGTTTGAATAATGAAAAACAAATTGAAGTCGAATATATATCTTCAAAAGAGAATAATTTATTCTCATTAAAAAAATCAAATGAAATTAATTTCATAACAACGTCTCCTTTACAAATTGTTTCATTAGCAACTGCTTTAATTCCTTTTTTAGAACATGATGATGCTAATAGAGCTCTAATGGGTTCAAATATGCAACGTCAAGCAGTACCTTTATTATATTGCCAAAAACCAATTGTTGGTACTGGTTTAGAAGGAATTGCTATCGTTGATTCTTCCATGGTAATAAAAAGTTATTGTCAAGGAAATGTTCTTTTTTCATCTTCGTATGCAATAAAAATAAATGATAGTTTGAATCAAAGCATTACTTATTATTTACAAAAATATTATCGTTCTAATCAAGAAACATCTCTTAATCAAAGACCGATTGTATGGCCTGGTGAAGAAGTTTTTTCAGGACAATTAATTGCTGATGGACCAAGTACTAATGACGGTGAATTAGCATTAGGGCGTAATTTAATTATTGCTTACATGCCCTGGGAAGGTTATAATTACGAAGATGCTATAGTCATAAATGAAAGAGTCATTCTTGATGATTGTTTAACATCTATTCACATTGAAGAACATGAAACAACTTTAACATATTGTGTTACTGGGAGTGAAAAACTAACAAATGAATTACCACATTTAACGAAATATATTCGTCGTCATTTAAATAATGATGGAATTGTAAAAGTTGGATCCTATGTTAAAGAACATGATATTTTAGTGGGTAAATTAACACCTTGTGAAGAAGATTCATCACCAGAAGCTAAATTATTAAGAGCATTATATGGTCAAAAAAATGAACATTTTCGTGATACTTCTTTAAGAGTTCCTCATTCTACTGAAGGACGAGTTATTGATGTAAGGATAATCTCAACGACCTTATTAAGTAAAGATGAACCATCATTATTTACTTCTTGCGATATTATTAGAGTTTATATTGCTCAAATTCGAAAAATTCAAATTGGAGATAAATTAGCAGGTCGTCATGGAAATAAAGGTATTATTTCAAAAATTTTACCAAAACAAGATATGCCTTACTTACCTGATGGGACACCAATTGATATTATTTTTAATCCATTAGGAGTTCCATCGCGAATGAATGTTGGACAAGTTTTTGAATGCTTATTAGGATTAGCTGTTTAAGATGGATTATTAATTGTTAGTTATGGGTAATTAGTGGTTTGAGGTTGGTTATTAATACAATTTAAGGGTTCATTATTGGGTAAATATGTACCG
>CAISUR010000471.1 GCA_903888655.1 uncultured Bacteroidota bacterium
AAGGGAAGCAAAGGTAGCATACGTTAACAAATCACTATATCGCCCTGAAACACATAATATACATGCCCAAACGCACTGAAACCAAAGTGCTTTTTCAGGAACATCGGACGGGTTTAAATCGCCAGCTTTTTTAAAAAACAAGCCATCGTTTGCCATTGCATAAAACAATCTTCCACCAGATAAGATCAAGCCACTATTGCATCCAAATGTGGAAACCATAATCAAAGCTGCCATGGCAAAAACACCAACATTACCCATAATCATACTAGCAGCGGCTGCTCCGACTCTATCTTGACTGGCAAACATAATTCCATGTTGCATAACAGAACCGCTTGGTGATCCATGAAGTGGCAACAAAGCCAAATACGATACATTAGCTAAAATGTAAATCACGGTTACAATTAAAGTTCCTAAAAATAAACTTCTTGGGATGTTCTTTTTGGGTTCTTTAATTTCACCAGCAATAAATGTCACATTATTCCAAGCATCGCTCGAAAATAATGAATTAATAATAGTAGCACCCATGGCACCTAACAAAGCTACTCCTGTTAATTTAGTGACTGTTAGCGTACCATTTTCGCTCAACACTGTTTTACTAGCCTCCCACATATTGGTGAAATTAGAAGAAAAAGTATCGGTGTGAAAACCAACGTATAATCCAAGGATAATCAAGGCAAAAAGTGCAATTAATTTGGCAGAAGTAAAAACTAACTGAATCATTTTTCCGTTTTTGACGCCTTTAGTATTGATGTAGGTCAGTAAAACAATGCTAAACATCGCCAATATCTGTTTATTGGTAAAAACAAAACTTTTTCCAATGGTGAAAATTTTATGTTCTAACACAGGAAAAAAAACAGCTGTATAATTTGCAAAAGCAACAGCAACAGCCGCAATCACACCTGTTTGTATCACGGTAAAAACGGTCCATCCATATAGAAAAGAAATAAGCTTACCATAAGCACGTTGAATGTATACATATTGTCCGCCGGCGTTAGGCATCATACCAGCCAATTCGCCGTAACTCAATGCTGCCGACATGGTTAATAAGCCCGTAACCAACCAAATTATTAAAATCCAAGCGGCAGAACCAACATCTCTAGCCATAGCTGCTGTTACTAAAAAGATACCCGAGCCTATCATGGAACCTGCAACTAAGCTTGTAGCATCAAGCAAACCAAGAGAACGTTTTAATTCGTGTTTTGTTTCTGACATAAATAAAGAATTAGTAAGTCTTCAAATATAAGGAATAGATTTAATAGAATAACATGTCAAAGAAACACACTGCAGTACTAACCGATTTCACCAACAACCAATTATTAGAAGTATTGTACCGTTACTAAATAACCGAATTAGACTTTTATATTTTATTAGATGTAGGATATTTTACTAACGACAAATAATCAATACCTAAAGACGTAACGTAAAAAAAATACCTTTTTTTAACAATCAATACAAAAAAAATTCTATCTTAGCGTAAGATATACAGCATTTTACGATTAACATCTTCGGGTTGCAATGGAGATATAATTAAATTATTATACTTTAAAAAAACACTCAGTAGGGAATGAAATCAGCTTATTTCTAATCATTAAAACAAAAATTATGAAACAGCTTTCCACATTAGTAGTAATTTTAATGTTATTTTGTTCAAATAGTATTTGGGCACAAGACACCATTAGCAAAAAAAAGAAATTACCTCCCAGTTTGTTTGCACACAATATTATGCAAAGAGTAGGTCCGAATGCAGTAGTGATTAAAGGAGGTATAAAGCATCCGCGTGTTTTAGAATTTTACTTAAATGGTAATGCTGCTATTCCAGCGGGAGATAATGTTAGCCATTCCACAAAATTTAGCCCAAATTTAGGCATAAATTATATTTTTGGAAATAGTATTTTGATGGGTTTAGAAGGAAGTTTTTTGTCGGCAAAATCCAATTTAGATTTTGACGCTTACAGTTCGGCTTTTACCAATAATCCTGGAGTCAATATCAATAATAACATTAATGATTATAAAAGTAGTTCATTGTTTATTAATGTTGGTTCTAGTTTAAAACTAAAACATGCTGAAAAATTAAGACATGAGGCCTTAAATTTTGTATTGGGTAGCGGTGTAGTTTTTAATTCTTATCCAAATCAATCCATTACTAGTTCATTTAATGGCAAAGATTATACTATTCTTAATACTATTCCCCCAGAAGGATACAGCAAAATAAACTTTGCAATAAAGCCCAAACTCGAATTCGTATACATGATAAATGATTGGTTAGGCTTTAATGTTAATGCACAATATCAAGCAAACCTAGGCACGAAAGAATATACCTATTTTTATAAAGACTTAAGTAATGTAGATTTTACAAAACCTATAGATATTGTAAATCAGCAATTATTTACCGCTCCAAGAATAACGCAATCGACCCAAGGATTGACGAATAGCTTTAGTTTTGGGGCAGGATTACTTATTAAAAAGTGGTTGAGCAAAAAAGGGTATGAATACTATAAAAACATGTCTGATCGAACCATTAAACCTAATGGTCAAGATGATGGAAATCCGTTTCCACCCCAACCAATACATACGAAATTCGTGGATAGTTTACGTACCATTACAATTCAAAATCTACCAAATCCAATGGATCACATTAATGGCGGTCCAAACTTAGTAGCAGAGCCAGCAATTGATTGTATATGCACAGAGACACATGGTGGAACTTGTGATAGTGATTGGGGAGAAATATGCGGTTGTGACGGCTATCAAACGGATAGAACTTCACACGGTTCGTTTTTTATTCCGATAGATTATTTAAATAGCACTCCTTTTTTAGTGTATCAAGCCAGTCCAAAAACAACAAAATCATTGGAAAATAAAGAGATCATCATACCTTCTAAACTAAAATTGGATAAAAAAATAGCGATATCGATTGGAGTTGCGGAAGTGTCGATTTTACCAGGTGTATATAAATTTACTAAAGACAATTTAGTTTCACTACCAATTGCAGTTATAATAACACCTGAAAGTGCCTTTTATCATGCCATTAATGAAAAAGGACTTCCTGGAACCAAAGGACTACCCCCTTGCTCTTGTAGTTGCTGTGAAAAATCTCCAGGAGTAGCTTGGAAATGCTGTACTAATTAACTTGGAAATGCACTTCAATTTTAAAAAAACTATTTATTTAGAAGATACTTAAAATAAAACCTATTATTAATCGTTGTAAATTTTAAACATACTGAATTGTTATAAATATGGAAAACAAACCTTTAACTAAATCATTCATTTTAGGGCTCTCGATACTAATAGGATTAGCTTCTTTAGGCATTTTTATATTCAAAGGACTAAAGACATTTAGTGACAAGGATCGAATTGTTACTGTAAAAGGACTTGCTGAAATGAATATTACTGCATCAAAAGCTTCAGTTACTCTAAAATATTCTTTTTCTGGAGATAATTTACAAGAGATTATCAAAGATTCAGATTTGAAAAAAGCGGCTATTATTTCTTATTTAGCAAGTATTGGCTATGAAAAAAATACAATTCAAATTTCGAATATTGATATTTCGGATAAAGAAAAGTATTATCAAAACGAGTGGTTAGGTGGCAAAGAAGTTAAAACCAAAATTGATCGATACACTACTTCACAAAGCATAACGATTCAATCAAAAGAGGTTAAAACTACAGAAGATGAATCTTCAAAAATAAAACTAGATTTAGTAAGTAAAAATTTAACTTGTAATGTCTCTGCCAATTATTCTTTTCCTGAATTAAATTCAATTAAACCAAAACTCATAGCAGAAAGCACCAAAAATGCACGAGTTGCTGGAGAGCAGTTTGCTAATGATTCGAAAGCTAGTTTAGGTAAAATAAAAACGGCTTCTCAAGGTCAAATTACTATTGCAGGACAATATAATTACAATGAAGATGGAGCAGTTAATGATATTGAAAAACCTAAGTTACCTTATATTCAAAAAGCAAGAGTAGTCAGTACAATAGTTTTCTTTTTGGAGTAATCTTTTAAGTGCTACTTTGCTTAATATTGCAGATCTATAATTTTTTAGCTTCATTCCAAAAAACATCCATTTCGGCAAGCGTCATGTCCATTAAAGGTTTGCCTAATTCACTGGCTTTATTCTCTAAATATTGAAATCGTTTAATGAATTTTTTATTGGTTCGCTCTAACGCATCTTCTGGGTTGATTTTCAAAAATCGCGCATAATTGATCATAGAAAATAAAACATCTCCAAACTCGGCTTCCATTTTATCTTGATTGCCTGATGCCACTTCGTCTTGAAGTTCTTGAAGCTCTTCTTGTACTTTATCCCAAACTTGATGTGGTTCTTCCCAATCAAATCCAACACCTTTTACTTTATCTTGAATACGACTGGCTTTTACTAAAGCCGGTAATCCTTTGGGAACTCCTTCTAAAACGGATTTCTTACCTTCTTTTAATTTTAACTTTTCCCAATTTTGTTTTACTTCTTCTTC
>CAISUR010000472.1 GCA_903888655.1 uncultured Bacteroidota bacterium
GCACCAAAAATATTTTGGCTCCAAAATCCAATAGTATCATTTTACATTCATCGATCTTTTTCGATACTAGTGCTTCTTGCTAATTTTTATTTATTTTCAAGAAACAGAAAATTACAATTGCATTTCCAAAAAATAAATTGGGTCATGATACTGATTTTTTTCGAAATACTATCTGGAATTTTAATGTATTATTTAGATTTTCCTTTTGGAACTCAAACTATACATGTAGTATTAGCAACTTTACTTTTTGGAATTCAATTTTATTTGTTCCTAGAAACCAAACACCAAAAAAAGATTTAAAAAACTATATTTGCAAAAGACTATATTGTCACATCTCGTTTGATTACTAATTTTAATGTCAAAACTTGCTGCTCAAGATAAATTTCTTGATTTATCAGATTATGGAAGACCATTTGGTAAATTCCTCGCTAATCAATTAAAAAATACGCTTTTTACACCTATTCATGTTACAATTTTGTTTGGGATTTCAGGTTTAATTGCTATCTATTGTATTCTATCCAACCACTATTTACTTGCTGGAATATTTATTGTTTTAAAATCTGGAATTGATGCAGCAGATGGTGAATTAGCAAGATTGAAAAATAAACCATCCTACTTTGGGAGATATTTGGATAGCGTATTTGATATAATACTCAATTTTCTGATATTAATGACCATCTGTTATGTTTCGAAAACGACACTATGGTTTACAATTTTATCCTTTATTGGAATTCAATTGCAAGGCACTTTATATAATTATTACTATGTTATTTTGAGAAATAAATCCATTGGAGGCGATACTACCAGCAAAGTATTTGAGTATAAAACTCCGAAAGCTTTACCCGGTGAAACTCAACTTTCTGTAAATATTTTATTCAGAATTTACACTATTGTTTATGGTGGTTTTGATAAAATAATTCACCTCTTAGATCAAGATGCCTACAAAATAAAAACCTTTCCGAATTGGTTTATGACAATACTTTCATTATATGGATTAGGGTTTCAACTATTGATCATTGCATTAATGCTTCCATTGGGATGGATAGAATTTATTATTCCTTTTTTTATTGTGTACACGTTGCTAATTTTTGTTTTAATTGGTATCCGAAAGGTTTATTTGAACTAGCTGTTAGAATGTGTTGACATTTTTTTTCAAAGAAAAAAGTAAATAGGTCTAATTCTTATCAAGTTCAGATTGCATTTAACTTTAATTTGTTACTATATTTGCAGACAACATTTTTCCTACTATGGGGTCGACTGGTTTTGACAGCAAGTGGAATTGAACAGTAAGCACGTCGAGCATTGAATTTTGGCTCGTAAATATCAATTTTCAAAAAACATAAACGGCGAAGGAAACTACGCTCTTGCTGCATAATCTGAATCATAGTAAGATTAGCCACGCTCCTACAAGGTAGGAAAGCAGGATTCATCTCGAAAGCTTTGGTTTGTGGCGGTCGGTATAGATGAATCGTAAATACGAACCTAAGAACAGTAAAGCTTCGGAGCTGTTACGAAAATTTAAGAAGATAAGCATTTTGTGGCTGTTTCTGGCCTTGCAGAATGACGAAAATTCAATCAGGAAATAAGCGTGTAGAAAGCTCTTTGATTGCTTGTTTGGACCCGAGTTCGATTCTCGGCGACTCCACTTTTACCCTTGTAAATAATTGATTTGCAAGGGTTTATTTTTTTAGTTGACAATTCGGTTGACAGTAAAGATGTTGATAATTTTATAATGAATGTTTACCCAAATATTCATTAGCATCAAATTCAATTTCTTTTCTAGTTTTATTTTTACCTTTCTTAATCCAATTATCGATTTCAAATTTTTCAAAATATAACTTTTTTGGTATAATGTACAAAATTTTATGCTTTTTTCCTTTAGTTCAATTGGTAATTTTAATGAATTTTAACTCAATTTGATGAATTTTTTAGACATCCTGGATATCATATTGATGAAACGGAACAATTTCTTTTTACTAATACAGGTGAAGATGTTTGGTTGTGGAA
>CAISUR010000473.1 GCA_903888655.1 uncultured Bacteroidota bacterium
TAAAGCAGACTCTTCCAATCGGGAACGTGTAATCCCAAAATTGAAGGTTTTATATCCGTTATCGTTAAATATTTTAGGCACCAAATGGTTGTTAATTCGGGAGGAACCCAAGAAAACAACATCGTAGTTTTTGTCTTTGGTGTTGTAGAGATAATCAATCTTGCTGCGCTCACTTGAATTGATGTAGGCGGCAGTGTATAAACCATCTAACACTACCATAGTGAGGCAAAGTAATGCTATTATTTTTATGATATTGAGTATAAACTTCTTCATTTAAAATTGAAAATAAATAAATTGTTTATAATCAGAAAAAACACCAAGAGCAAGAATAGCAGCAAGACAAAGACTTAATTTTAAGCCACTGTATTTTCCCGAAATAGGTTCAATTTTGTGTCGGTTATTCCATTCCACGATAACAAAAACAAGTATCAGCGGAAGTAAGTTATGGCTATAGCGCTCAATGCGAAAATATTCTTCGCTAAAGTTCCAATTAGTACAAATTCTTTTAATGTAAAGAAGTGCATCGGTAATGGTTTTCGCTCTAAAGAATATCCAAGCAAGACAAGTAATAGAAAAAGTAATAACAATGTTACAAAGTGTTCTTATTGATTCAAAATTTATACCTAATGTAAATTCGTTAATATTATTTCTATTTCGATTTAAAAGCAATAGCGGAAGAAAATATAAAGCATTGATGAATCCCCAAGCGATATAGGTCCAATTGGCGCCATGCCAAAAACCACTCACGAGAAAAATGATAAAGGTATTTCGCACTTGAAATAGTTTATTACCCTTGCTTCCTCCTAAAGGGATGTATAAATAATCTCTAAACCAGGAAGAAAGCGAAATATGCCATTTGCGCCAAAATTCAGCGATGTCTCTCGAAAAATAGGGATAATTGAAATTGCGTAATAAATCTATACCGAAAAGTTTTGATGTTCCCAAGGCGATATCAGAATATCCGGAAAAATCGCCATAAATTTGAAAGGCAAAGTAAACAGCTCCCAAAATTAGTGACAACGAATTCATCGTCGTATAATGATTGAAGATTTCGTTAGCATAAATCGAACAAGAATCTGCAATCACAACCTTTTTCACCAATCCCCACACAATTTGATATATTCCTTCTTGTGCTTTATGAAAGTTGAATGTTCTTCTAACTTTTATTTGCGGTAAAAGGTGAGTGGCACGCTCTATTGGTCCCGCCACCAATAAAGGAAAGTAGCTCACAAACAGAGAATAATCGACAAAGTTTCTTTCTGATTTTATGCGTTTGTAATAAATATCAATGATGTAAGACAATCCGTGAAAGGTATAGAATGATATTCCTACTGGGAGAATTACTTTGAGTAGGATAGGGCTTGCTGTGAATCCTATTACATGGGCTAAATCGGCAAAAGACTTGGCGAAGAAATTGTAGTATTTAAATACGCCTAGAAACCCTAAATTGATGGTAATACAAAGCCAAAGCCATTTTTTTCTTTCGGAAATAGTCGTGCTTTTTTCTATTTTTATAGCCGAAACATAATCTAGCAAAGTTGAAAAAACAAGTAGGAATAAAAACCTCCAATCCCAACAAGAATAGAAATAATAACTCGCTAAAATCAAAATATAATTCTGATTGATTTTCGATTTATGTCCAACAAACCAATACAGTATGAAAACTATAGGAAGGAATAGGGCAAAATGAAACGAGTTAAAAAACATAAGAAATATAATTTTCAAAAAACAAAGTCCAAATTCCAAAACACGCTAATTGGAATTTGGAATTGCATACTTTGGAATTTCAGTTAAAAGTTCGGACTTAAATTATATTTTTTGTAAAACGTATCTAAGGCTTCGACCACTTCTTCTTCAGTATCAACCAGTTTTATTAAATTCATGTCTTCTGGATTGGCATTTTTTTGTTTGTCAATCATGACATTTTTAATCCAATCAATCAACCCAGACCAATATTCGGTTCCCACTAAAATGATTGGGAATTTACCTATTTTCTTAGTTTGAATTAAGGTTACGGCTTCAAACAATTCGTCTAAAGTTCCGAAACCTCCGGGCATAACCACAAATCCTTGAGCATATTTTACAAACATGACTTTTCGAACAAAGAAATAATCAAAGTTTAAGTTTTTATCTTTATCAATATAAGGATTGTAATGTTGTTCAAATGGTAATTCGATGTTTAATCCTACAGAAGTTCCTTCGCCACGATGTGCGCCTTTGTTTCCTGCTTCCATAATTCCTGGACCACCTCCTGTAATCACTCCATAGCCCGCTTTGCTGATTTTGAATGCAATGCGTTCTGCTAATTGATAATATTTATCTTCGGGTTTGGTTCGGGCTGAGCCAAAAATTGATACACAAGGTCCAATTCGAGCCATCGATTCGTACCCATTTACAAACTCAGACATGATTTTAAAAATCGCCCATGAGTCGTTGGTTCTAATCTCGTTCCACGTTTTTTGCTTTAATTTATCTTGTATTCTGTGGTCTTCGTTTTCGTAATCGGTAAATGACATAATTTAATTTTTTTAAAGCATGCTAAATTACTGCTTTTTTCATTTTTATCGATAATTCATGGGATTTTCTATTGTAAAAATGTACCTTTTTTCATCGTAATTGCAATTTATAAATAATGATTCTAGAAAAAATAACTTTACTCGCTAAAATCTCTTTTAATTAATGGCTAAACAGATCAACTAGAATAAATAGTACTATTCCTAAAATTACTAGAACCAAAGCAGGTAATAGCACATTCAAGAGTGCTTTCCCGTATGTAAATTGTTGTACTTCAGCGACACCTATAACAAATAATACGAAACTCCAGATTGAAATTCCTACGGAGAGAAAGGTGGTACCAAAGTAAATGATTCGACTTATTAGGTTATAATCATCCAAATAGAAATCAGTCGAAAATAGCGCGTGACCAAAAACTATTACTTTTAAGGCAAACAGCAAGAGCACAATTAATGATGGCACCATACTATAGGTCAATACTCTCAAGATTTCATGCGTGGTTGCTTTGCCTTTAATCCATTGTCCTGTAATATCAGTGAAAAACGAATAGCACAAAAAAGTCAGATAGCCAAAAATACCCCCAAAAATAATGCAAAAAAAGAGCAAGCCCCAAAGAGAGAAATTGTTTCCTAACTTATTTTCAACAGCTTTTTCTAAGGTATTTAATATACCATTAAACATAATAATAAGTAATAGATACTTCTCATATTTATGATTATGAATAAAAGCAAAGGCACGTTTCGGAGCTGTAAATAGCTTTTCAAAAATAATACTATTATTAATGGTATTGTTGGAATTTATAAATTCTGGAAATTCTTGCATGTATACTGAAGCTATGGTTATTATTTTTTTGAAATTTATCTTGAATAGAAATTAATTATAAAAATTA
>CAISUR010000474.1 GCA_903888655.1 uncultured Bacteroidota bacterium
ACATGTATGTACATACAAATGACAGAAATTTC
Organism: uncultured Bacteroidota bacterium; assembly: GCA_903888655.1. Lineage (GTDB taxonomy): Bacteria > Bacteroidota > Bacteroidia > Flavobacteriales > Flavobacteriaceae > Flavobacterium. The sequence goes on from CAISUR010000474.1 coordinate 33, forward strand.
GAATGTACTATTTGTCACGAAAGAATGAAAACTAAAGAAATTCTAAAAATAAAAATTCCAAATACCAAAAGTGTGTTATTGGAATTTGGAATTTTATAAAAGTTCTTTTCTATGTAAAAATTAGCTTCTTCTAGGTCTTCTGGTTTTAGCATCATCAAATGAACGACTAGCTGGTTTATCAGAACTTCCTTCTGAACGTCTTGGAGCGCTGCCTTCTCTTTGAGTAGCACCTGGTTCTCTTCTCGGCGCTGATGAACTTCTTTCACTTCTAAATCCGCCTTCTCTTGCAGGTCTATCTGATGAAAATCCGCCTTCACGTCTTGGAGCAGCACTTCTGTCGCCACCGCTTCGTGGTCCGAAACTTCCAGAGCTTCTTCTTTCTCCACCAGAACTTCTTTCACCTCTAAATCCACCAGAACTTCTTCCGCCACCAAATCCACCGCCACTTCTTCCGTTGTGGTCACGTCTTTCACGGCTTCCGCCATCGTTTTTAGAAATTTCTACATTGATTCTTCTTCCGTTAAGGTCAAATCCGTTAAGAACAGACATCACCTTATCAGTATGTTCTCCGTCCGTGTTAAAGAAAGAAAAACCTTCTTTTACATCAACTTTAAACACGTCATCACGACCTAAATCTAATGTTTCTTTTAAGAAATCTTTCAATTGCATCCAATCGAAATCGTCTCTAGAACCAATGTTTACGAAATAACGAACTGGATCACCAGCTCTAATTTCTCTTGGTTCAGAATTTCTTTCGCTTCTTTCACTACCTTTTTCACCTGATAAATCACGTTTCTTTTTGTAGTAATTGATGAATCTGTTGAATTCAACCGAAACCATTTTCTTGATTAATTCTTCTTTAGATAAACCATCAAGAACTTCATTGATTGCAGGTAAATAGCTGTCAATTTCGTGATCAACCTCGGTATCTTTAATTTTATTAGCTAAGTGCAACAATTGAATTTCACAGATTTCAATTCCTGATGGAATCGTTTTTTCTTGAAATTTTTGTTGAATAATTCTTTAGATAGACGAAATTTTTCGAATTTCACTTTTAGTGATGATTACGATTGAAGTTCCTAATTTACCAGCACGACCAGTACGACCTGAACGGTGATTATAGGTTTCAATTTCGTCTGGTAATTGATAATTTACTACGTGAGTAATGTTATCAACGTCAATTCCACGAGCCGCAACGTCTGTCGCAACCAACATTTGAATTTGACGACCTCTAAACGATTTCATTACCCCATCACGTTGCGCTTGAGATAAATCTCCGTGCAAGGCGGCGGCACTGTAACCATCTTCAATTAATTTTTCAGCAACCGCTTGAGTATCTCGTTTGGTTCTACAAAAAACCACAGAAAAAATATCTGGATTAGCATCGGCTAAGCGTTTTAAAGCTTCGTAACGGTCACGAGCGTTCACACAATAAAATTCGTGAGAAACGGTTGCCGAACCTGAATTTTTACTTCCTACAGTAACTTCTGCTGGATCGTGCATAAATTTCTTTGCAATACGAGCTACTTCTGCGGGCATTGTTGCCGAGAATAACCAAGTATTTTTCTCATCTGGAGTATCCGATAAAATGGATACAATGTCTTCATAAAAACCCATATTTAACATCTCATCTGCTTCGTCAAGAATACAGAAATTGATGTTTTTGATATTAACCAATCCACGATTGATCATATCTTGCATTCTACCTGGCGTTGCCACAATAATTTGTGCTCCACGTTTAATTTCTCGGGCTTGTTCTGTAATGCTTGCACCACCATAAACTGCCACTGTATGTAATCCCTTCACATATTTTGAGTATTGTTTAATCTCGTTGGTGATTTGTAAACATAGCTCACGCGTTGGTGATAAAATTAACGCTTGTGTACTTCTGTCTTCGGCATCAATTTTTTGGATTAGCGGAAAACCGAAAGCTGCCGTTTTCCCTGTACCTGTTTGTGCTAAAGCTACTAAGTCTGTGTTTTTTTCCAATAAGACTGGAATGGCTTTTTCTTGCACTTCTGACGGATTCTCAAATCCTAGATCTTTGATCGCCAGCAGTAACGACTCATTCAGACCTAATTGTTCAAATTTATTCATATTGTATTTTAAAATTGGGTGCAAAGGTAGTTTTTAATTACTAAATAAACTAATTTGTTAATTAATGATTTTCAGTATATTATAAATAAATTACATCTATTGTTTTTAGAATTAATGTCAAAACTTTAAGTTCATAGCTTTTTTTCGCGTCAATTTGCATCATAATTAAAATTAATTTTTGATTAAGATTGAATAACTTAACATTCTAGTTACATTAGGCAGCAATTAGTTGGATTAATATTAATAAATTTGCAGCATTATTTAATTTTAAACTACTTATGAAAAAACTATTATTTTTACTAATTATTACGATGGCATTTTCCACTTTTGGACAAACCATTTTGTCTGAAAACTTTGGTACGCCAACAGCAACTACTGCTATAGCTACTTACACGGGTTATCAGAGTACTTCACCAATTACTTTCGCTGGTACTGCGACAATCAGATCTACTTCCGCATCTTCAGGATACACGGGTGCCTCAGCAGGCGGCAATGCTTATTTTGGTAATACAGGTACTGCCAATCAATACTTACAAATTAACGGTTTGAATACTGCTGCCTTCACACCTGCAAATATTAACTTTACTTTTGGATATTGGTCTTACACAATTCCTACGACACAAATGGTTTTACAATATAGTATAGATGGTACAAACTGGACTAACATTAGTTTTTTAAACAATACTGTTGCAGGATGGAATTTAGTTACTGTTCCCAATGGTACGTTACCAGCCTCAGCAACATTGTCATTAAAATTTTCGCAACCTGGGACAACTGATCAATTTAGAATTGATGATATTAAAATTTTTAATGTTAATCCAAACTGTTTATTTGCTTTAGGCACTCCAACTACTGCTTGTAATACAACTACCTATAATATTGATACTTATTCTGCTACAATTCCTTTTACAGGAGGTACTGGAGGAACATTTACTATTTCTTCAACTTCTGGAACTGTTGCGGGTGATAATCCATCTACAGTAGCTTCGGGTAATATTATTGTTAATGGCATTACTGAAGGAACAAGTATCACTATTCATACCGTTGGAGCCAATTGTGATTGGACTTTGCCAATTCCTTCAAGAGATTGTAAACCAATTAATACATTACCATTCTATGAGCCATTTCCATATGCAGGTGGGTATGCTTTAGGTTCTTCTCAAATGTGGGAATATATTAGCACAGGTGATGATATTACAGGAATATCTCCGGGGTTAACATACACTGGATTGAATACTTCTGGAAATGCGGTTAGTTTTTCTGGTTCAGGAAATGATGCTTTAGTTCCGTTTACAGATCAAACATCAGGTGTTGTTTATGTTTCTTTTTTAATGCAAGTTACAAGTACTTCAAACATAACTACTTTTCCTGCGTTGACTTATTTTGGTGGTTTTACTAAATCAACGCCAAGTTTTTTAGCGAGATTATATTTAAATACAACAAGTGCTACTCAGTATCAAATAGGTATTGATGCTAATGCTCCTGCTACTCCTCCGGCTCCTCCATTGGATACCACTTCTAGAAATGTTGGAGATGTTGTATTGGTTATCATGTCTTATGATTTTTCTAATAATACTTTAAAAGCATGGATAAACCCTAGTAACTTGGCTAGTTTCTCTACTACAACACCAACATTAACATCGACAGCAACAACAGCATTTACAGACCTAGGTGGTTTCTTCTTACGTCAAGATGCTCCTACTACTACACCAACAATGACTATTGACGAAATCAAAATATTTAACAATCCTACTTTTTTATTAGGAACTGCTCAATTTAATGAAATCGCTGGTTTTAAAGTTTATCCAAATCCAGTTAATGATGGTAGATTGTTTATTGAAACAGCGATTAATGGAGATAAATCAATTTCTATATACGATACTTTGGGAAAACAGGTATTGAATACTACAACAAATACAAATGAAGTTAATGTATCAAACTTATTGTCAGGAATCTATTTCGTTAAAGTTGTTGAAGATAATAAAATATCTTATGCAAAATTTATTGTGAAATAATTTATTGTTAATTATGACTAGGCCTAAATAATCGATACAGATTATTAGTCAAAAATAGATAAATTAAACAGCACCAAAAACGTTTTTGGTGCTGTTTTTAGTTTTGTAGGTTTTCATTTTCAGTTTACTTTGTTCGTGCATTTGATTTGGTGTTAACATATGGTTTGATAAATGAGGTCTTTTTTCATTATAAATCCGTACCGTTTCCTTTATTATCTTGTTTCATAATTGGAAGGTCTTTATTGTATTTGTCAATGAGAAATTCTTGTTTTAAAATCCCATTTATTCTTTCAGCTACAGCATTTTCATAGGGATCAGAGTTTTGTGTCATGCTAGGTTGAATTTCATTTTTGCTCAATAGCTTTTGATATTCATTAGCACAATATTGCAATCCTCTATCGGAATGATGTATCAAAGGAATTTCTTTATTTTTTCTTTGTTTTATAGCTAATCTTAATGCTATCAAACTATTTTGAGTATTTAGATTATCTGCAATATTATATCCTACAATTTTCTTAGAATAAGCATCAGTAATCAAACTTAAATAACAAGGTTTTTCTCTTTTTCCAATATAAGTAATATCCGATACCCAGACCTGTTCTGGCTTGTTTATTTGTAAATCCAACAACTGATTTTTATACTTTCTAAAACGATGGTGTGAGTTTGTGGTGATATGATAAGAACGTTTTGGAACTATCAATAAATGATTGGCTCTAAGAATATCAATGAATTTATCTCTGCCTATTTTAAAATTTTTTAAATCTTGGTTTAACAAATAATAGAGCTTTTTGGAACCAATTCTTGGCATTTGTGTCCTGATTTCTAAAACCATATTAACAACCAATTGTGCTTTATCTTGTTTGATAAGGCGACGTTTAATTTTTCTGTAATAAACCTGTCTGTCTATCCCGAACAAAGTACAGGCAAACATTACTGTTTGTTTTTGTTGTTCTTTAAAATGGTCGATTGTTCGGGTGATGAGTTTTTTCGTATGTCAATTTGATATTCTTTTTCGGCAATATCAATCATCATATCAAAAATGATAGCTTTCTTATCGGCAACAAAAGCTTGTTGTTCTAAAAAATTTTTCTGCTTTTCTAGAAGTTTTACCTTTGCTTCAAGTTCTATTATTTTTTGTTCTGGAGATTTTGACATATTGAATGGTGTTTGATTTTCCCAATCAAAGTTACCAAATTTTCGAAGCCATTCTACAACTGTTTTTCTACATTGAATACCATATTTCTTTGTAGCTTCTGTTGTAGATAGATTTCCGCGTTCTATTTCTTGAACAATTTGTAACTTAAAAGACATAGTGTAGTCTTTTTGTGTGCGCTTTACATAGCGGCTTGCTTCATGTTTTTCCATAAGGATACTTTTTGTGTATCGCTATTTCAGGACAAGACATA
>CAISUR010000475.1 GCA_903888655.1 uncultured Bacteroidota bacterium
AAAAAAAAGATATCCCCAAATCAATCTTTTAAAACCTACTTATTATGAAAAAAATAATATTCATTGCATTAATTACTACTTATGCTTCTTTTGCTCAAAATTCAAAAAGAATTGTAGAATATAATTATGGGAAAAATAGTGTTGAATTTACAGACAAAGATAATAATGGCGATCCTGTTATAATTCGCTCATTTAATTCGAATGCAGGAATTAAAGATGAAGTAGCTTTAAACATATTAAACTACTTTAAAGAAAACGCACTTTTAGATGGAGATAAAATTGTTATCCATGCAAATGGTGCCAATGTAAAAGGAACTTGTAATATTAAAAAGAAAAATAACATTACTGCTGTAGAGTTTCACTATGAAACTATAGAATGGAAGAATGGTCCTACCGAAGTATTCTTAGATTTAAGTCCATCTAAACCAAATACAGCAATTACTAACAACGATGATTAGTCTATTTTTACTCTATCAGTTATATAAAAAAACGCTCCAAAAAAGGAGCGTTTAGTTTTTTATGAAATTTAGAGATTAAGCATTCCCCGCAGCAGCAATTAAATTTAATGCTGAACCTGCTTTAAACCATCCAATCTGACTATCATTGTAAGTGTGATTAGCTAAAATTGATTCTACAGAACCATCCGCATGCGTAATTTCTATCGTTAATGGTTTACCTGCTGTAAAGCTTGTCAAATCAATAAAGTTGAATGTATCATCTTCTTTAATTTTGTCATAATCTGCTTCATTAGCAAAAGTTAAAGCCAACATTCCTTGTTTTTTCAAATTTGTTTCATGAATACGGGCAAAAGATTTTACTAAAACTGCTTTCACTCCCAAGAAACGAGGTTCCATGGCAGCGTGCTCACGTGATGACCCCTCTCCATAATTCTGATCTCCAACAACTATCGAAGGAACTCCGGCAGCCTTATAAGCTCTAGCCACTGCTGGAACAGCTGCATATTCTCCAGTTAGTTGATTTTTAACTTTATTGGCTTCTTGATTAAATGCATTTACAGCGCCAATCAACATATTATTCGAAATATTATCTAAATGTCCACGGAAACGTAACCAAGGACCAGCCATAGAAATATGGTCTGTGGTACATTTTCCGAAAGCTTTAATTAATAATTTAACTCCTGTATAATTTTTACCATCCCATGCATCAAATGGTGCTAACAATTGTAATCTGTCAGACGTTTCACTAACTAAAATTTGTACACCAGAACCATCAGCCGCTGGAGCTTGAAAACCATTATCATCAACAGCAAACCCTCTAGATGGTAATTCATCACCATGTGGCGCAGTAAATTTCACGGCCTCTCCTTTATCATTTAGCAAAGTATCTGTTAATGGATTGAAAGATAGATCACCAGAAATTGCTAAAGCAGCGACCATTTCAGGGGATGTAACAAAAGCATGAGTATTTGGATTTCCATCTGCACGTTTTGAGAAATTTCGATTGAAAGAATGTACAATTGTGTTTTTCTCTCCTTTATCAGCTCCTTCTCTATCCCATTGTCCAATACATGGTCCACAAGCATTAGTGAACACTTTAGTTCCCATTTTTTCAAACGTAGCAATAATTCCATCTCTTTCAATAGTATATCTTACTTGTTCAGAACCTGGATTTATTCCGAATTCAGCTTTTGGAGTAATTCCATGAGCCACAGCTTGTTCTACAATCGAGGCGGCACGAGCCATATCTTCATAAGATGAATTAGTGCAAGAACCAATTAATCCCCATTCTACTTTTAAAGGCCAACCATTTTTAACAGCCTCTTCTTTCATTTTAGAAACTGGCGTTCCTCTATCTGGGGTAAATGGTCCATTGATGTATGGTTCTAATTCAGACAAGTTAATTTCAATTAATTGATCAAAATATTGCTCTGGATTGGCATAAACTTCATCGTCACCTGTTAAATATTTTGCTACTTTATCGGCAGCATTAACTACATCTTGACGACCTGTTGAAGCCAAATATCTTCTCATCGAATCATCGTAACCAAAGGTAGAAGTTGTAGCTCCAATTTCGGCACCCATATTACAGATAGTACCTTTACCAGTGCAAGACATATTGATAGCTCCTTCTCCAAAATATTCAACAATAGCTCCAGTTCCACCTTTTACAGTAAGAATATCTGCAACTCTTAAAATAACATCTTTCGGCGCAGTCCAACCGTTTAATTTACCCGTTAATTTAACGCCAATAAGCTTTGGAAATTTTAATTCCCAAGCCATACCCGACATTACATCAACAGCATCAGCACCTCCAACACCAATAGCCAACATACCTAATCCTCCGGCGTTTACTGTATGTGAATCGGTTCCAATCATCATTCCGCCGGGAAAAGCATAATTTTCTAAAACTACTTGATGAATAATTCCTGCTCCTGGCTTCCAAAAACCAATTCCGTATTTATTGGAAACCGAAGATAAGAAATCAAAAACTTCTTTGGACTGTGAATTAGCTACAGCCAAATCTGTTTTTGCTCCAACTTTAGCTTGAATCAAGTGATCACAATGCACCGTTGTAGGAACTGCCACTGTTTTTTTACCGGCATGCATGAATTGTAATAATGCCATTTGAGCGGTAGCATCTTGACAAGCAACTCTATCGGGAGCAAAGTCAACATAATCTACTCCTCTTTTATAAACACTTGAAGGCATACCATCCCAAAGATGTGTATATAATATTTTTTCTGTTAATGTTAGCGGACGTCCTACCAATTCACGTGCTTTATCAACACGAGTTGCCATTGAAGCATACACTTTTTCAATCATTTCTATATCGAAAGCCATAATAAAATAAGGTTTTTTGTTTGCAGAGCAAATTTACGAAATCGATGTTCCATTAAAAAATTTTTAATCAAATATCTTTATTGCTTTTAATAATTTGTAGAAATAAGAGTTTTGCTATCTATTTTTTATCAAAATCCTAATTTATGGAATAAAAACTAAGAATTGTTAATTTAATTGCTAAAAATAATTTTTATCGAATCTATATAAAAAAAAACTCCTACTACATTCTAGAAATATAGTAGGAGTTTTAATTGAAATATTATTTTTACATCAGCTTGTCAATAATCATTTCTTCGGTTATTCCTTCGGCATCGGCTTTATAATTTTTGATAATTCTGTGACGAAGAATGCCCGTTGCAACAGCCTTAACGTCTTCAATATCTGGAGAGAATTTTCCGTTAAAAGCTGCATTTGCTTTGGCTGCTAATATTAAATTTTGTGAAGCTCTTGGCCCTGCACCCCAGTCTAAGTAGTTGTTTACATACTCGCTTGCTAATGCTCCTTTTGGACGAGTTTTTCCAACTAAAGTGACGGCATATTCAATGACGTTATCGGCTACTGGAATTCTTCGAATTAAATGTTGAAAATCAATTATTTCTTGACCTGTAAATAAAGGATTTATTGTTGGTTTAGCATCAGATGTTGTGCTTTTTACCACTTCTACTTCCTCGGCAAAGGAAGGATAATCCAATTTAATAGCAAACATAAAACGGTCTAATTGCGCTTCAGGTAATGGATAAGTTCCTTCTTGCTCAATTGGATTTTGAGTAGCTAAAACAAAATAAGGCAAATCTAATTTATAATTTTGACCAGCAATAGTTACGGCACGCTCTTGCATTGCCTCTAACAATGCTGCTTGTGTTTTTGGTGGTGTTCTATTAATCTCATCGGCAAGAATAATATTGGAAAATATGGGCCCTTTTATAAACTTAAAATTTCGATTTTCATCAAGAATTTCACTTCCTAAAATATCTGAAGGCATTAAATCTGGGGTAAATTGAATTCTTTTGAAATCCAATCCTAATGCCTGTGAGATAGTGTTAACCATCAAGGTTTTTGCTAAACCAGGAACACCAACCAAAAGTGCGTGTCCACCAGAAAAAATACTCAATAAAATTTGATCAATAACTTCATCTTGACCAACAATAATTTTAGAAATTTCTTTTTTAAGTTCAACCCTTTTTTGAACAAGGTTTTGAATAGCTGTAACGTCTGACATATTACTTTGGATATTAGATTTTAGATATTAGATATTAGATATTTTAAACCTGAAATTTACTATTATTTTTTTAACCAATTATTAATGAATGTACAATCTTTATATTCTCCATTAATCTTGATGTAAGTCTCTTTTATTTTTTGCTCTGACCATTTTGCAATGGCATTAATTTGTTTTTCTTTCAGCGCCAATTCTTTAATTTTCAAGAAATCTTTGCTAAAATCGGCAATGTGTTCTTCAATTTTATTGGTAACCATTACAATTTTATATCGTTTTCCTGCCTTTGGGTCTTCATCTAAAATTACTGAAGAAATATCTCCACTTTTCATGTTTGAAACCTGTCCATAAATTGATGGATCCATATTGGTCAATTCAAAACGAGTATCTTGGGTTTTAGGATTAATTAATGTTCCACCATTGGCTCTAGTTTCTTTTTCATCAGACATGGTTCTTGCCGCTTCAGCAAACGTTATTTCTTTATCTTGAATACGTTTTTTCTTTTATCCGTCTTAACCATGATGGTGGTGGTGATATCAAGAATAGGAGCTGATCTTTTAGATTATGCCTATGCGATCTTGATGGCCTTCTTTTTGATCCTTTATGCTGTTAAGTTTTTGTTTGGATCTTTCAAAGGCCTTATGGATGCTTCGTCCGATAAGGAAACCGTTGCTCTGATCGAAGGGTTGATGGCAAAAATCAGGACAGATGCCCTATTAAAGACTTTAAGGGTCAATCAGGCAGGGCATGTTATTGAGATTGT
>CAISUR010000476.1 GCA_903888655.1 uncultured Bacteroidota bacterium
ATGGTAGCTTAAGATGTCATATATACAGCTACTTATATTAATTCAAGCGAACGAAGTAAAATTGATTATTTGTATAATTCTAAAAACAAAAACTACGACGTTGTTTTCTTAGGCTCTTCTCGAATTAACAATCATTTAGTTCCTAAAATATTTAATGAAAACGGTTATAAAACGTTCAACTTTGGAATTACACGCTCTAGATTAGAAGAATCAGCATTAATGTTAAAAATGATGGTGGAACGACATTATAAAATCAACACCTTAATTCTTCAAGTGGATATTAATATCAATACTGACGATCATTCTGAAGCTATTCGTTCGTTGTTTATGCCCTATTTGCATTTATCCAAAACTATTCGATATCACTATAGAACTATTCCAGAATACAATCAACTGCTTTACATTCCTTTCTATAGATACATGCACTATGACGCACGAATTGGTTTTAGAGAAATGTATTATTCCATGATTCACAAACCCACCAATGCATTAGAACAGGAAGGATTTTATCCTTTACTGACCAATAAACGTCCTTTAGTACCAGCAGATTTATCTAAATATACTCCCAAACGAAATAAAAGTTATGAAGTCATTAAAAAAATCTGTCAAGACAATCATATTAATCTCATTGCTATTACTACTCCCATGTGTATAGAAACCATAAATAGAGATTATTTTAATCATCTTAACCAGATTTATCCAGAAATTCGTAGATTTGAAAATGCAGTAACCGACGACAAGTATTTTTCTACTTGTGGCCATATGAATAAAGACGGCGCAACCGAGTTTACTAAAATTGTTTTCAATACCTTGTTTAAACCCAAAAAATAATTGAAAAAGATACGTTACCTTTTCCTCTTTATAGCCTTCTCGGCGGTGGCGCAACATCATTCAAAACTTGTTGTAGAAGTCAATCACGATAAGAAAACGCTCAACGTTTATCAAGAACTTACTTACTACAACCAATCCAACGACACCTTAAGCACTATCGTTTTAAACGACTGGAATAATGCTTATTCGGATAAAAATACGCCTCTAGGATTTCGTTTTTCAGATGAATTTGTACGAAGTTTTCATTTAGCAACCGAAAAAGAACGGGGTAACACAAACAGCATCAAGATTATAGATGATTCTAAATCGGAATTAAATTGGTTACGGCCGAATGGTTTTCCTGATTTGGTGCAATTTCGATTAAAAAATAAATTACTTCCTGGACAAAAAGCCACCTTTACCCTATCCTATTTTGTACAAATTCCAGATGATACCTTTACCAGCTATGGCGCAAATGCCGATGGAAGTATGTCTCTTAAAAATTGGTTTTTAACGCCTGCACGTTACGAAAATAAATCCTTTGTAAGGTACAATAATCTCAATATTGATGACATACCAAATGCGCTTACCAATGTTGATTTACAAATATCAGATGGCAATAAATATAACATTATTTGTGATTTACCATTGGTTACCAAAACAGATACTACATCTACTTTTTCGGGTACCAATTTACTTACTGTAAACGTAACTATTGATAAACGAAACACTTTTTTAAGTTTTAAAAATGCCGATATAGAAGTAACCACCAACCTTGAGGACAAACGTGTAAGTGACATTGGAAAAGCCTTAATCATTGACAAAGTTGTTAATTATGTTTCACGAAATCTTGGTCAATATCCAAAATCTAAAATTACCGTAACACAAGCCGATTATCTTCAAAATCCTTTTTACGGACTCAATCAACTTCCTCCTTTTATTCGACCTTTTCCCGATGATTTTATCTACGAATTAAAATTTCTAAAAACGTATCTAAACAACTACCTAAAGACAACTTTACAACTCGATTCCCGAAAAGATAATTGGATTTTTGATGCTATTCAAATCTATTATATGATGAAATATATAGAAGAATATTATCCAGATGTCAAAATGATGGGGTCTATTGCCAAATACAAACTAGTAAGAGGATATAATCTTGTTTCTTTAGATTTCAACGAGCAATACAGCTATTTCTATATGCTGATGGCTCGAAAAAATCTTGACCAACCACTTGGTGATTCAAAAAATACATTGATTAAATTTAATGAACAGATTGCGTCTAAATACAGAGCTGGATTAAGTTTTAAATATCTATCAGACTATATTGGAGAGGATAACTTAAAGAAAACCATACGAGAATTTGTTAAATATGCTACTCAAAATCAGACTGACAGTCAGAAGTTTGAATCGCTATTACAACACAAAACAACCAAAGAGACGGAATGGTTTTTCAATACCATTATCAACTCTCGTAAAATTATTGATTATAAATTCAACACCGTTACCAAAACCAATGACAGCATATCGTTTACTTTAAAAAATAAAACAGGAACAATTGTACCAATACCTATTTACGGCATCAAAAACAAAAAGATTGTTTTTAAACAATGGATCGATAAAGTAAAATCCGATAGCGTCTATACCTTTAAACGATATGATGCCGATAAAATCGTAATTAACTATAAAAACGTAGTACCCGAATACAATCTGAGAAATAATTGGAAATCATTAAATCCTTATAGTCTTTTCAATAGACCCATAAAATTTAATTTTATGAAAGATTTGGAAGATCCTAATTACAATCAAGTGCTTTATGTACCAACGCTGGAATATAATCTATACGATGGTTTTATTCCCGGAATGCGTTTTCACAACAGAACCATCTTAGACAAGCCTTATATTATAGATTTAATACCTTCATTCTCTACGAAAACAAGATCATTTTCTGGAAGATTTACATTGGCTTTCAACCAAACCAACCGCGAAAGTACACTATACAACATCCGTTATGGAATTGGTGGCGAATACTATCATTATGCACAAGACGCCTATTATAAAAAAATCAATCCTTACATCAGCTTCCGCTTTCGCGAAAAAGACTACCGCGATAACCAAGGACAAAACTTGCTGATTCGTCAAGTATACGTAAATCGAGATCCGAGTCAATTTGTAACGACCTCTCTTCTGGAAAATTACTCAGTCTTCAACGTGCGATTCAGTTCTGGAAAAACTGAAATTAGAAGACACTTTGCTTATGTTACTGATTTACAATTTGCCTCCAAATTTGGTAAAGCATCGGCC
>CAISUR010000477.1 GCA_903888655.1 uncultured Bacteroidota bacterium
AAACTTATACTAATTATAACAAAGACGCCGATTTACACCAACTAGCAACAAGGTTAAATGATGAGGAATATCAAGAGGTTACTTCTAAGCTAAAAGAAGAGCTTGAGGAAAAAGTTTTTTTTGAAAGTAAATTAATTAAAACCATTTCTAAATTAACTGGAGATGAGTCATATCTTGAAAAAAATAAAGATTTAATAGGTTTAGTGAAAGTACTGAACAACGAAATTGAAATAAAGAGAGTACATCAGGAAATGTTGCATGAAGCTAAAGCAAATGCAGAACGAGCAAATGAAGCGAAATCTGACTTTCTCTCCATTATGAGTCATGAAATAAGAACGCCTTTAAATGCTATTATTGGATTGATTTATATCATGGAAAAAGAAAATACTTTAGCAAGTTTTCAAGAAAATCTTGAAGTATTGAAACACTCTTCTAACAATTTATTTCTTCTAATTAACAATATTTTAGATTTTAGTAAAATTGAAGCTGGAAAAATAGATATTGAAAAAATTCCATTCAATCTTAAAGAATTAATCATACAAATTTCTAAATCATTAGAACTTTATGCTTCCGAGAATTTGAATAAAATCAAGTTGATTATTGATAATGATTTTATACCAAATGTGATTAGTGATCCGTTGCGTTTGAGCCAAATCATGACCAATTTAATTTCAAATGCTATTAAATTTACAAAAGAAGGTGAAATTATAATTGAAATTAATCAAATTTCATTTGTAGATGGATTGTCAACGTTTAAAGTTCAAGTTAAAGATAATGGAATTGGTATTGATTTAGATAAGTTTAATTTAATTTTTGAGAAATTTTCTCAAGCAGAATCAACAACAACACGTAAGTTTGGCGGAACAGGTTTAGGTCTTGTTATCACTAAAAAACTATTAAATTTATTTGATTCGGATATCAATATTGAGAGCGAAATTGACAAGGGTTCTAATTTTTATTTTATAATTCAATTGCCTATTGATGAAGATTTTGCAGACCAAACAGATAGAATTTTCTCTAATGATTATCAAGAAAAGGACCTCGAGGGTTTGAGAGTACTTTTGGTTGAAGATAATTTAATTAACGTTAAAATTGCTGATAAAATCATCAGTCAATGGAATGTTACAGTTGATATTGCTCTCAATGGTTTGATTGCCGTTGAAAAACATTTAGTAAATCAATATGATATTATTTTAATGGATTTGTCTATGCCTGTAATGGATGGATATGAAGCGACTACAATTATCAGAAATCGAGATAGAAACATCCCGATTATTGCATTAACAGCTTCTGCATCATATGGTTATTTGGATAAAGCACTAAAATTGGGAATTAATGATTATGTGATAAAACCATTTAGTCCGAAAGAATTAAATAGGAAACTCTTTAAATATTCAAAACTACTATAAGTTATAATTTTTGACTTAACTATTTTGGCACAACATTTGGATTGGTGAAAAAAAATCTCAAATGAAAAAAATAGCTTGTATCGTTGTTTTGTCTTTTTTGTTTGTTTCCTGCAAACAATCCGAGCATCCCAATGCTAATGTATTCTATTTTGATATTTCTCAACCTACAAATAGTTCGATATTAAGTTCCATTCCAAATAAATTTCAAGGAATTTACATGAGTCCTGATTCTCTTTATTTGAATATTACAAACGATATAATTTTTTCAGAAAAAGAAACAAAATTTAGATTTCATAAGAAGCAAATAGATTCCCTGAAAGAATATTTTGATGTAGTTGATGGAAAATACTTATTAAAGGATAAAACGGAAACTTTCAAGTCAAGAAAAGTTGGTGATTCAATAGAGTTATTATCTAAAAGGATTGATACAATCTTTAAGATGTCAGATTCGCAAATAGTAAAAAAAATTAAGAGCTATTTGATTGTAAATCAAAGAGATTCTATTTATTGGAAAGTAAAAATATTGAGTTTAAACCGTAATAGCTTGATAATAAGAGAATTATCTTCAATAGATGATTTAAGGAGAATGGATTCCATAACTAAAATTCATTCTAAAAAAATTGACTCAACTACTTTTTCCATAACGCCTTCAAGAAATGAATTTAAAAGGTTTTGTAAAATTAAAGGGTTGGGTATTGATTCCAAATTCATAAAATTAAAATAATGAAAACCGTAAAAAAGACATTTAAAGTACTTAAAGTATTGATTTTAGCAATAGTTAGTTTTCTATCAATTTATATCTTGTTGGCATATCTATTGTCAAGGGTTACTGTTAATTCAGATTGTTCCAATCAATCTCAAGATGTTGTTGTTTATTTAAAAACAAATGGAGTTCATACGGATATTATAACACCATTAAAGAATGATATAGTTGATTGGAGTTCCAAAATTAAAATTGAAAATACGCAAGGCAAGGATACAGTTGCTTGTTTTATAGCATTTGGTTGGGGAGACAAAGGCTTTTATCTTAATACTCCTCAATGGTCTGATTTGAAAGCAAGTACTGCTTTTAATGCAGCATTTTGGCGAAGTTCTACGGCTATTCATACCACATTCCATAGATCTGTTCATGAAGATACTGATTGCATTAAAGTTCTAATTTCTAAAGAAAACTATAAAAAATTAGTAACTTATATTGACGATAGTTTTCAGTTAGATGAAAGTAAAAATCCAATTTTGATAGCTGCTAAAACGTATGGAAAAAACGATAGTTTTTATGAAGCTAAAGGTAAATATAGTATGTTTCATACTTGTAATTCGTGGGTAAATGATGCTTTAAAAGAATCTAATCAAAAGGCTGCTTTTTGGACAGTTACTGATTCTGGAATTTTTTGTCACTACAAATAATGCTTAATTAACAATATAAAAACTCCAAAGGTAAATACTAGATCATTCCTCTGATAAAAATGTGGTAAGTATTCTAAATGAATAATTATAAAATTTGTTAGGATACGAACAGTCTTAAATGATCAAATCTCGTTACGATAAATTAGTGCAAAATCTTATATTATGATTATCTTATATGTTTCTTATAAACATTTACTTATTTTTGTTGCTTTAAAATTATTATGAGATTTCTTTTTACTTTTATATTAATGTTTTTTGGTTTAGTAGTTTTTTCTCAAGACA
>CAISUR010000478.1 GCA_903888655.1 uncultured Bacteroidota bacterium
AAAAGCAATTCTTAAAAATATTTTTCATGTTGAATATTCAAAGAAATAGTTATCAAATAAACTACTTAAAAAACATATTTTAGCGTTTTTTGCATAAAACTACACAGACAAAACCTTCTCACAAAACAACTTAACACTGTATAATTAATACTTTTCAGTAATCTTATATAAAGTTAGTTTGTTTTATTTAGCCTATTTAGATTAGATTACTGATAATCAAAAAATATTCTTTTAAATATTGAATAATCTTCAAATTTATTCCTAGATGATTGTTCAATAGCGCCAACTTATTTTTCAATTTAATGGGTAGTATAAGCAATCTAAAATGAAAATTTGCCAACTATTATTACCATAATTTTTTAATCTGTAAATCTGTGAAAAAAATCGAAAGTGAACTCAAGAAATTAAGTCTAAAATTTTTTTAATACTTTATTTTTCCAATGTGAGCCATAATTCTTGAAATTTTGAGTTTTCTTTTTTCAATATAAGCTGAAGAATTAGATGCTTTGTATTTTCTCGGATTGGGTAAAATAGCTGCAATACCAATGGCTTGTATTTTATTTAAACTTTTAGCATCGGTTTGATACCAATAGTGCGCGGCAGCTTCCGCACCATAAACCCCTTCACCCATTTCGATACTATTAAGATAGACCTCCATAATTCGTTCTTTCCCCCAAAATAATTCTATCAAAAAAGTAAAATAAGCCTCCAATCCTTTTCTAACATAGCTTCTTCCTTGCCATAAAAAAACATTTTTAGCCGTTTGTTGTGATATAGTACTGCCTCCTTTGAGTTTTTTTCCACGATTATTATTTTTGTATGATATTTGCATCGCTTTAAAATCAAATCCATTATGTTTTAAAAAATTACCATCTTCGCTGGCAATCACAGCTTTTTGGAGATTAGGAGAAATATTCTCAATGGGTTGCCAAACATGGTTGCAGGTCATTTCTTTTCCATCCCATTTTTGCTCTATACTTCGAGTAATCATTAACGGAGTAAAAGGAACAGGAATCCATTTGAATACAAGTACCAAAAAAATCGAAACCCCAAAAAACCAAAGCATCGCTTTCCGGATAAAACGTTTTAATTTCTGAAACAAAGTTTGATTTGTTGTTTTTATGTTTTTTTTAATTGCCATTATAATAATTCTGCTAATTCTTTACCTACTAAACTTCCGATGGCGACTCCCATGCCTCCTAATCTAACGCCACAATATACATTTTCAGATATTTGAGAAACAATAGGATTTTTATGTGAACCAATACCCATAATGCCACTCCAACGATGCGCAATTTGAAATTCCCGATTGGGTAAAATTACATCTTTTAAAAGCGTTTCCAATCGATTCTGAATTATTTCTGTTTGTGATAAATCGGTTGTGGTCTCGCCTTCAAAATCTAAATTCCTTCCGCCACCCAACAAAATCCTATCATCAAAATTTCGGAAATAGTAAAAGCCTTTATCTAAATGAAAAGTTCCTTTGATGTCTAAATTAGGAATTGGTTCGGTAATAAGAACCTGCGCTCGCGCTGGTTTTACAGCATTATTGGTTAGTTGTGAAGCAAAACCATTGGTTGCAAAAAGTAATTTGTTGGTAGTAAATGAAAAATTATTAACCATCACGTCAACAGAATTGTTTTTATCAACAAAGGAAGCTACCGATGCTTGATTTAAAATTAATATGTTTTGACAGGCAGCTTCTTTTAATAAAGCTTGCATCATATTACCAGTATCAATTTGTGCTTCAAACGGATTAAAAATAGTATATTCTTTAATATCTTTAAAATCAAATCGATCGACTTCTTTTGAAAAAACATCGGCTTTAAACAATGGTTTTAAAAGTTCATTGATAAAAGGAAGTTTTTGTATACATTCACTGTAGGTTATGTCATCTTCTTTTAAAAACAATTCATAGCCACCATAGGGTTTAAAATCTAAAATGGAATCGCCTACTCGTTTTCGCAATAATTGTAATCCGCGCAATCTTTTTTGTATGAGTTGGATAACCTCCTCCTCTGAGTGCGATTTTAAGTCGTCTATAATTTCGGATAAACTTCCAAAACAAGCGAAACCTGCATTTTTGGTACTTGCTCCTTGTGGTAAAATTCCTTTTTCAAGAATTACTATTTTACTTTCTGGAAAACGTTCTCTTAAAGTTAAGGCACAATGTAATCCGACGATGCCACTACCAACAATGGTAAAATCGACCTGTGAAAACCAATTCTTAATTTCCCAATAACTTAACTGCATGAAGACATTTTTTGGATAAAAATAATGTTTTTTTTGTTTAAAAATTACATGTGTTATTTAAGTATTTTAAAAGTACTCCAATGTCAATCCTCTCACTATTAATGGTTATTACTTACACTAAACACGGCATGAAAGAGCAAATAGACAGCTTCAACTGCATGAAACTTTTATTTAATGCCCATAAAAATACCCCCAAAGTTTCATGCTTTTGGGGGTATAGATTATGAATTATTTGTTTTAGTTAATTCCACAGAATTATTCCACAACTATTTTCTTAACCACTTTCTTATCACCATCTTTTACGGTTACTAAATAAACTCCCGATTGAACAGCGTCTAATTGTAAGTTTTGAGAAAAAATTCCAGTATTAGGATAACTTCTTTCGAAAATACTTCTCCCTCTAATATCGTGAACTGTAATTTCGATATCGTTTGTTGATTGAGAATCGAATTGAATAGAAAAATTTCCTTTATTTGGATTTGGATACAATGAGAAATTATTTAATTCAAAAGTTTCGTTTGCTAATGCTGTTACAGCAAAATTCTTTGAATTTACCGCTAAAAAAACATTTCCTACAGCTTTGACCATGAATCTACAAGTTGTTGATGCGGGTGTTGAAGATGGAATAGTTACTGCATATGAACCATTATTAGCAACTCCCGAGGCAATTGTTGTCCATGTGGTTGGGTTTGGTGTTGTACTAGTAAGATATCCACTAACTCCATATATACTAGTTCCTGAAATAGTCTCTAATGCCGTTGATACATTAGTTGACATTAATATATCTACCGTTGGACTATTAAAAGGAGAAGAAGCAGTGCTTCCTGGAATCCAAGTAACAGTTTGAGTTGAACCTGCTGGATAAGAAATCCCTGTTGTTGATTGAGAAGAAACACTGAAGGCTCCCCCGGTTGCATTAACAGTAATTACTGTAGCATCTGTAGCTGTTTGACCACCTCCTGCATGATTATCTCTTGCTGTAAAAGTAAAATTTAATGTTCTTGCCACAGAGGAAACACTTTCTGAATTAGTTATTGGTGTTCCAGTACTACTAGCTGCCGTTGCCGAATTTACTGTTAAAGTTCCTGATAAAATATTGCCCATTTGAGGAAAATATCTAAATTTATTAGTACTTGGTTTAAAAGTTCTCCAATTTGGTCCTGCAGTTTTTGTTTTGATTGCTTCACTTGTCGTTTCAGATTGAGAACTTGTCATACAATCATTTTCTTCCCAAATATAAGTCAATACATCCGCAGCATCTGAATCAGAAGCAGTTCCAGTTAACATAAAAGCGGTTCCAACAGGTATTGTATAATCCAATCCTGCATTAACTAGTGGAACAGCATCAGTCATTGCTACAGAAACTGGACAAGAAACACTAGCTAAATTTAACTGTATTTGATGAATACTTCTGTATGAAAAAATAGGGTCGGAATCAGATTGAACATTAACATCAGTCACTCCTGCATAAGCCATAATAGTTGATCCGCTTGCTGGTTCTGTTTGAACATCGTCAACACCGGTTGTTGAATAAGGCCCTTCATAACCAAAAGAAAAAGTATGATTTGCACCTAATTGATGTCCCATTTCATGAGCCACAAAATCGACATCAAACGTGTCTCCTTGAGGTAATCCTGCACCAGGAGAGGTAATCCCACTACCTTTGTAATTCACAGGACTATTTGAAGTATCTACTGACATATCATTTGAACAAACACAACCAATGCATCCAGCATTACCACCGCCACCTGAAGCTCCAAACATGTGTCCAATATCAAATGCTGAATCACCTGTACCAGCAGCATTAAAGTTAGCAACATGCAAAACATTCATTAATTCACCATTCCAATTTGACATACTTGCAGCTGGAGAATAAGGATCTGTACTTGCATTATAATAAATAACATTAGTATTATCAATCATATTTAAGTGAACGGCTAAATCTTTTTCATATATGCCGTTTACTCTAGTCATAGTAGCATTCATTGCAGCAATAACTAACGCTTTATCAGCAACAGTACCCGCAGTACTTGCGCCAAAAGCTGCAGCGTATTCACCAGTACAAGACAATGCCAAACGCAACGTTTTATACGATTGATTATTTGCGTCTGGTTTATTGGTAATATTAACAGACAATTCATTATTAACAACATGATTTGATCTTGTTGAACATACTAAACTTCTTTTATTTCTATTATTATCACCAAATAGCACATAGGTTGTTGATTGTTTGTCATATCCTTCAATAAATTCTGTAGTTCCGTTAGATCTAAAAAGAATAGTTTGAATTCCCTGTGGAGAAACACTAAAATTAACTGTTGCTCCATTGTCAGAAATTCCTTTCCCTACATAAGCCTTAATTTCTGGAAATTGAGCTTGTAAATCTGGAGTCATGTTAGAATTTTCCCAAACTTGAAATTTTTCAATTTCTCCATTCAAATTTGGAAATTCAATTACAACACCTTGTTGTTTTGAAAACTTGTCTTTAGCATTTGTTAAAGATTGTTTAAAACCAGTTGCATCTAAAGAAAAATACAACTCTCCTTTTGTATTTTCATGCTCATTTACCCTAGCTAATTTAGAAACATTAGAAATTTCTGTTTTTTGCCAAACAGACCCTTTTTGAGCCTTTATCTGTCCAAAAGACATTGCCATTACGAGCAATAGTACTATTTTTTTCATTTTAATAAATTAAATATTCAGCAACAAATGTATTCTATTTATAAATATTTCAAAAAAAAAGCACCCAAACATTGAGTGCTTTTAACAATTATTAAGAAGATATTAATTATTCTATTACTATCTTTTTAACTATTTTTTGAACTCCATCTTTAACACTAACTAAATAAACCCCTGCTTGGATAGTATCTAATTGTATATTTTGAAAGAATATTCCTGAGTTAGAATAAGTTCTTTGATATATAATTCGACCTCTAATATCATTAACTAAAATTTCGATATCATTAGTTGAATTGGAATCGAATTGAATAGTGAAGTTTCCTTTATTTGGATTTGGATACAATGAGAAATTATTTAGCATAAAAGTTTCACTTGACAATGAAGGAGTGATGGTAAAATTTTTAGTGTTTACATTAAAAAAAATATTTGAACTTGCTTTTACCATGAATCTACAAGTCAAAGAAGGGATATTTGGTATCACTATAGAAGCAGAACCATTATTTGGCAGTCCGGAGGCAACTAAAGTTGGGAAAGTAGCTGTAGTTCCATTTGCATCCGTTGATAAATACACATCAACCGTAGAAGCCCCTGATAATGAGCTTGTGCTCGCTACATTCCAAGTAATTGTTTGGGTGGAACCACCTTGATAAGATATTCCCGTTGTAGATTGAGAAGTTACAATTAAAGGACCTTTTGTTGCATCAACAGATACTATCATGTCATCAAAGTTTGTTTGTCCAGCTGTTGCTACATTATCTCTAACGGTTAATCTAAAATTTAATGTTCTAGCTACTGAACTTAGTGCTTCTACATTTATTCCATCATTCCCAGTTCCAGCTGTAGTTTGACTATTGGCAAGAACAGTGGTCATGTTTGGAAAATATCTAAAAGAATTGACTGTTGGACTGTAAGATCTCCAATTTGGACCTACAGCTTTAGTTACAATTGCGGCGCTATTAGCCCCAGTTTGTGAGCCACAATCATCATATTGTTCCCAACAATAAGTTAATGCATCGCCATTTGCATCTGTAGCTGAACCATTCAAAATAAAAGGTGTACTTTTTGGAATAGTGTAATCTGCACCAGCATCTACTACAGGTGCTACATTAGTTAATGCTGTTGTTGTTGGACATGTTTTGGTTGCTAAATTAGCTTGAATTTGTTCAATACTAGCAGCATGATAAATATCTATAGAATGCATTGCTACATCTTGTGAAGTTATACCTGCATATCCCATAATTGTGACCCCTGAACCAACTTCCATATTAACACCTGTACCTTCGCTACTGTTAGAAAAAGTATGATTAGCACCCATTTGGTGACCCATTTCGTGAACTACATAATCAATATCAAAATTATCTCCCATTGGTATTCCATCAGCTGGAGATGTAATTCCAGAACCTTTGTTTAAGTCTGTTGTACTTGAGGTGTCATCCACACACACACAACCAATACAGCCAGCATTTCCACCACCACCAGAAGCACCAAACATATGACCAATATCATATGCAGCATTATTAGCAGCTAAAGTCGAACCTGTACCTGTTAATTTTGAACTTAAAGTATTTTGTAACTGCTTGTTCCAATTGGATAAAGTTGTGTAGGGATCAGTGGTAGCATTATAAAAAATTACATTTGTAGTGCTGGATATAAGTGTTAAATGTACTGCTAAATCTTTTTCATAAACTCCATTACAACGAGTAAGAGTTGCATTGAAAGCCGCTAAAACTAATCCTGTATCTGCTGTAGTACCTGCTGTTGAAGCACCAAAATAAGCCGCATATTCTCCATTGCAAGATTGTGCTAAACGCATAGTTTTTAATTGCCCAGCACTTGAACGATTAGTTTTTCCGATTTTAGGTAGTGTTTCATTAAATAATTTTTTATCTTCAGTTGAGCATGTAAAAGGAATGGCTCCTTTATCGCGAGCAGACTTATAAACTGCATAAATAGAAGCATCTTCTGAATAAGGCTCCATGAATTCTGCTTGACTGTCGGCTCTAAAAACCATAGTTTGTATTCCTTGTGGCGATATACTTAAGCGTAACTGAGCATTTTTATCATCTATTCCAAGACCCAAATAGGCTCTAATATAAGGAAATCGTTCTTGTAATTCTGCATCAAAGTTAGAAGCCTCAAACATTTCAAATCGCTCTAATGCACCATTGGTATTTGGCAAGGTAATTATTACTCCTTTAGTGCTTACAAATCTATCAGGAGCAGTATACAATAATTGCTTTAATCCCTCAAAATTTAAGTTATATAAGTCAAATTTGTTTGGGAATGATAATCTTTTAACATTTTTGGAAACAACAATGTTTTGGTTTTTTGTCGCAGTCCAAAGTCTATCATTTTGGGAATATCCTAGTGAAATGACGAAAACTGTAATAATAGTTACTAGTAGATTTTTTTTCATTTTTTAATTATTTAATAGACAAATGTATACTTTTTGTAATAATTTTAAAAAAAAGTGCCCAAATTATTGAGCACTTTTAAAAATTTTAATGGAATATTAATTATTCAACGATGATTTTCTTGGTTATTTTTTGTTCACCATCTTGAATATTTACTAAGTAAATTCCGGCTTGTACAGAATTTAACTCGATATTTTGATCAAAAAATCCTGAGTTTTCAAAAGACTGGTTAAAAATTTGTCTTCCACTCATATCATACACTCCTATTTGAATTAAATTATTAGAATTAGAATTAAATTTAACATTAAAACTACCATTATTAGGGTTTGGATATAAGGAGAAGTTTTCAAAGGAGAAACTAGTATTTGCCAAAGGAGCAATTGTTTGTGTACACACCTGTATAGAAAAAGAATTAACAGTTCCGACATTACCCGCTACTTTATCCCAAAATCCTACTTGCCAATTTCCAGTTGCATTAAATCCGTTATAAGAGGCTAAATTTCCAGCAGGCAAATACGTTCCTGTAGTTGGACTTGCACATACCAATGATGTTCCTTGCGTATCAAAAATCACATTCATATTAGCACTTCCTGAACAGCTCTGATTGAATAAATTTACCAAAGTGCCTCCCGGTCTAACCACTCCTATAACTAAATCTTGTATATTTGGATGAGTAATATTCACACCAACTGTAACTTTTGTAATAGTTCCAGTAGTAGTAGGTATCGCTAGAGATTTTACCGTGTAAGTTGAACCATTATCAGGCAAAGAAAATGCATTGGTATAGTTATAAGTAGTGCAAGTATTTGTTATGCTATAACCAATATAAAAAGGTGAAGAATTCACAGAATAATAGATGTTACCGGTAGGTTTTACCATTAATCTACATGTTTGTGAAGTTACATTAGGCACTGTAATAGTTGCTGTTCCACTATTAGTAACACCTCCTGCTGGAGTTAATGCAGTTGTAAAGGTCAATCCTCCATCTGTTGAAAGCATAATATCTACGTTAGTAGAACCCGATAGTGTATTAGCGCTATTAACGTTCCATGTTATTGTTCTCGATTCTCCAGCAACCCAAGCCTCTGGTGCGCTTTGAGAAGTAACAGTAAATGGTCCAATTGTTCCACTCACAATAACAGACATTGTTGCTGTTTGTGTTTGACCACTACCAGCCGTAGCATTATTTCTACCTGTTAATGAAAAATTTAATGTTCTTCCTACTGTAGAAACTGTTTCCCATAAAGTAGTTGTTGGGGATAAATTACCAGCAATAACACTTGATAACGTTGGGCAGTATCTTACTGGTGAAGTTGTTGGATTAAAAGTTCTAAAATTTGGCCCTGTCGTTTTGGTTGGAGAAGGAAGACTATTTGCTCTAGCAGTTTCAATGACTGATGCAACAGCAGCATCATCATTCTGTTCCCAAACATAAGAGGAAGCATTACCTGTACCTGTCAAAACAAAAGCAGTTCCTTTTGGAATGGTATATGAAGTAGCAGGTACTGAAATTGTAAGTGGATTTGGAATAACCGTTGAAACAGGACATGTTTTAGGAGCCATGTTTGTTTGAATTTGAAGAATACTTCTATAAGTAAAAATTGGAATGGAATGTGGAGCTACATCAGTTATAGGAGTTGCAGAAGTCGAATCATTTGTAATCCCTGCATAAGCCATTATAGTCACTCCAGACCCTGGCTCAACATTCACAGTACTATCTTCACCAGAAGTTCCAGAACCACCATAAGTAAACGTATGTCTGGCTCCCATTTGATGTCCCATTTCATGAACCACATAATCAACATCAAAATTATCTCCTGCAGGAATACCGTCTGCTGGAGAAGTTATTCCACTTCCTTTTTGCCCATCGACACAAACACAACCTATACAGCCTGCATTTCCTCCACCTCCGGTAGCTCCAAACAAGTGACCAATATCGTATACACTTTCTGTAATTGTTGCCGTTAAATTAGCCTGTAATTCTGAATTCCAATTTTGCATAGCAGACGCATCTGAATAAGGGTCACTAGTTGGATCAAAATAGATAATAGCCGATTCATTTGCTATTAAATTCATGTGAATAGCTAAATCCGTTTCACAAATACCATTTACTCTCGTCATGGTAGCATTCATAGCTGCCAAAACGAGGCTAACATTGGGATTAGCGGTTGTTGCTCCAAAATAATTAGCATACTCCCCTGTACAAGATAGTGCAAGACGCATAGTTTTGTAGGAACCATTGTTAGCAAGTGATGAAGCAGTAATTTTATTTGTAATCCCATTCAAAGTTTGAACGTCGGCTGTGCTACAAGTGAAAGGTAATTTTGATTTTTCTCTTTTAGAAATATAAACTGCGTAAACTAAAGCATCAGCAGTATAAGCTTCCATAAATTCATCTCTTCTATCCGCTCTAAAAAACATAGCTTGAATCCCATTCGGAGCAGTACTCAATCGCAATTGTGATGTTTTATCTGTAACTCCTCTTCCAACATAAGAACGTATCTCCGGAAATTGTGCTTGCAAAGCTGGTTCAAAATTAGACGATTCAAACATTTCAAATTGCTCCAAAGAACCTTCCGCATTTGGAATAGAAATAAGAACTCCTTTGGCTCCAGAAAATTTATCGGGTGCCGCCATTAATACTTGGCGAAATGATGTTAAATTCAATTGAAATAATTTGAACTCTTTCGGAAAAGAGACTCTTTTGGTGTTTTTTGAGGCTTTAATACCATCAAGATTTGATACTGGCGACCATAATTTATCTGTTTGAGAGTAACCCAAAGTTACAAATAAGACAGATACTAATAATAGTAATGCTTTTTTCATTATTTTTGTTTTAAGTTTTTTAATAGTATACAAAGTTATTTATTTTTCTGTAATTATAAAATAATTAACATATTATCTGTTTTCCAGTTTTTTAAATTTATTGGTTATGAGCGCTCTTAAATATCTTTTATTTTTTATTATAACCGTTTCTTGTGCTCCTAAAAAAAGCCTGTCGATAGGAAACACTCTTTCAAATAATGGTAGTGATAATTCTTTTGTTTGTCCAAACAATGGCGAATGCAATCTTGAGATTATTAAAAATAAAAGTCTTACGCTAATACCCATAAATGAAAACCTCAATTCTTATGATATTACTGATGATGCCTCAAAAATAATTATAAAATACAAGTATACCGTTAATCAAGATCAAACCATTTATGATGGCGGTTATGCTGAAGAAATAGTATTTGAAATCAACGCAAACGATTATCAAGAAACTTTAATGAATAACAACTTGAAAAAAGCCAAACTTTTTTACCGAAGATTTTGTGCTTGTCGAGCCAAAACGGGACTTATTCAGATAACAAAAGGAAAGCTTGAAGTCAACAATTCTGATGGTAAAA
Organism: uncultured Bacteroidota bacterium; assembly: GCA_903888655.1. GTDB lineage: Bacteria > Bacteroidota > Bacteroidia > Flavobacteriales > Flavobacteriaceae > Flavobacterium. Next base: position 10,736 of record CAISUR010000478.1, read on the forward strand.
TAAATCTAAATTTACTTTTTGATTGTGGTAGTTTGCCTCAAGTAATCAAAAACATTAAAGTTATTGACGGAAAATTGTAGATTTGCAGTCAAAATATTTTTTCTTGAAAACTTTTACTTCTATTTCTAGCTATAATAAAGCCAAATCCGTCATTACTATTGGTACATTTGACGGGGTTCATATTGGTCATAAAAAAATACTAGAACGAGTAATTAATTGTTCACAACAATTAGATTGTCAAAGTGTTGTCTTGACTTTTTTTCCACACCCAAGAATGGTTTTACAAGACAGTTCCAGCATAAAACTTCTAAATACCATTAACGAAAAAATAATGCTATTAGAAAAAACGGGTATAGACAATCTAATTATTCATCCATTCAACAAAGAATTTTCGAGATTAGCCGCTGCAGATTTTGTTAAAACTATTTTAGTGGAACAACTCAATATTCAAAAAATAATTATCGGACACGATCATCGTTTTGGAAGAAATAGAACTGCTGATATAAACGATTTAATTGAATTTGGTAAAGAATTCAACTTTGAGGTAGAACAAATTTCAGCTCAAGAAATCAACGAAATTGCTATTAGTTCGACTAAAATAAGAAATGCAATTTTACAAGGAAATATATCTTTGGCAAACGACTATTTGGGATATAATTATTTCTTTTCGGGTACTGTAATAAAAGGGCAGCAATTAGGCAGAACGATAGGATTTCCAACAGCTAATATTCAGATTGAGGAAGAATATAAATTGATTCCAAAAAATGGTGTCTATATTGTAAAAAGCAACCATAATAATCATGTTATTTTCGGAATGATGAATATTGGAACACGTCCAACTATAAATGGAGAAAATCAAACGATTGAAGTAAATTTTTTTGATTTTGATAAAGATATTTACAACGAAACCATTACCATTGAAATTCTTGAATTCATTCGGGACGAACATAAATTTGAGTCTGTCGAAGCGCTCAAAAATCAAATTCAAAAAGACAAAAAATTTACTATTGAATTCTTGAAAAATAGTATTTTTTAAATTATTGTTTGTTATAAAGGAATTAACTACTTTTGAAACATCATTAAATTTACCTCAATGAGTATCACAAAACACAATTGGACGAAAGAAGAAATCATAGCTATATACAACAAACCAATGATGGATTTATTGTATGAAGCTGCCTCAATACATAGAGAACATCATGATCCTAATGTAGTTCAAGTATCTACATTATTATCGATTAAAACAGGTGGTTGCCCAGAAGATTGCGGTTATTGTCCTCAAGCTGCGAGATACCATACCAACCTTGAAGGAAACGATTTGATGAGCGTGAGTCAAGTAAAGGCGCAGGCATTAAGAGCTAAATCTAATGGTTCCTCCCGTGTATGTATGGGAGCGGCATGGCGTAATGTAAAAGATGGCCCAGAGTTTGACGAAGTTCTTGAAATGGTTCGCACAATCAACAAGTTAGACATGGAAGTTTGTTGTACATTAGGCATGCTGACTGAAAATCAAGCACACCGCTTGGCAGAAGCCGGATTATATGCTTACAATCACAACTTAGATACTTCAGAAGAATACTATAAAGAAGTAATTTCTACTCGCGGATTTGAAGACCGCTTGCAAACTATTGACAACGTTCGAAAAACAAATGTTACCGTTTGTAGTGGAGGAATTATAGGAATGGGAGAATCTATTGAGGATCGAGCCGGAATGTTAGTGGCACTTTCTACATTAAATCCACAACCAGAGTCCGTGCCAATTAACGCACTTGTAGCAGTTGAAGGAACTCCAATGGAAAATGAAAAACCAGTAGAGATTTGGGAAATGATTCGAATGGTTGCTACCACTAGAATCGTTATGCCCGAAACGCAAGTGAGATTGTCCGCAGGTAGAACCGAAATGTCAAGAGAAGGTCAAGCCATGTGTTTCTTTGCCGGTGCCAATTCTATTTTTGCAGGAGATAAATTATTGACTACTCCAAATCCTGATGTTAATGAAGATATGAAAATGTTTGAAACGTTAGGATTACAAGCTCAAAAACCATTCATAAAAGTGATGCAACCTAAAACTGTCGAAGCAGCTGATTCTCAATTTCAATCGCTAGGTGAAAAACCAAAATGGACAAGGCCTGAACATAAAATTGAAAGAAATCTTGAGGCATCCATTAAAGAAAAATAAAATGCTTTTGCATTAATTTTATTGATGGAAAATAGTTTCAGCGACGAATATTTTATGAAAAAAGCGCTGCAAGAAGCAGAAATCGCTTTTGAAAAAGGTGAAATTCCTGTTGGTGCGGTTATCGTAATTGACCATAAAGTCATTGCGCGCAGTCATAACTTAACCGAATTATTAAACGATGTAACGGCTCATGCCGAAATACAGTCTATAACCGCAGCCGCGAATTTTCTTGGAGGTAAATACTTAAAAGATTGCACGCTCTATGTCACTCTTGAACCCTGTCAAATGTGCGCAGGTGCTCTATACTGGAGTCAAATTTCCAAAATTGTTTTTGGCGCTCGTGACGAACAACGAGGTTTTCTAAATTTAGGAACAAAGCTACATCCAAAAACTAAAGTAAATCATGGTATCTTGGCTGAAGAATGTGCGGCATTAATGAAGCTTTTCTTTGCTGAAAAAAGAAAACAATTAAATATAAACAAATAAACACCAATCACTAGATCTTCACGAAAAAATCACAAAATTAAATTTTGATTATTGTTATATTTTAATGTTGCATGAAAACATCTAGACTTCGAATTTATTTTAACTCATATAAAAATTAATAAATTGAGAGAATTAGGTTGATATAATTTTTTACTTTATCGATGGCTTTAAGTATGAAAAATTTATTCCTTCTAATGGGATCCTTTGATACTATTCAAAGAAAAATCTTTGAGTAGCACAAAGCGGTAACCTTCTGCTTTAAGTTTTGGAACTATTTTTTCTATAGCTTCAAACGTATTCCATTGCGGATGGTTCATGTGCATAATCACTATAGCACCAGGTTTGATGTTCTTTAACACATTTTTTTCTATTTCATTCGTTGGCGTAAACGGAACGGCATCGCCGGACAATACTTGAAAACTAACAGCCTGAATATGAAGTTGTCGCGCCATTTTAGCACAAGCTTCATCTATAAAAGCAGTTGCCGAACGGTAAAACTTGGGTTTATAATGTGTGAGCGCTTCAATCTTTCTAGCATTAGCCTCCATTTCATCAAACGCATCGCCAACAGTTGCAGTACCATGAATTCCATATTCGCTTTCGCCATCAATGGAGCAGGGTTTGTGATCGAAACCGTGATTTTCTATTTCAAAATTTTTCTCTTTTGATAACGACAAAAAGGTTTCAAAATGTTCATCAATCCATCTTCCGGTGACAAATAATGTAGCCGGAATATTTTCTTTTTTCAAATAATCTATCAATTCTTGATCAAAACCGGTACCTTTTTCTCGTCCACAAGCATCAAAGGTAAATGCAATTATTTTGTCTTTGGTGTTAATATCCTCGTCAACATCTTTTACAAATTCGCCCCAATTTCCTGGGCTTGAATGCATATATTCTTCGGTAATTTTTTTTCTTAAAGCCACATAAGTAGTGTCTTTATTAAGCATTTTGATAAAGTTTTTATTGGAAAAATAGTTAGCGTCTTGAGCCAAACAAACACCAGAAATGAAGGTTACTACAAGTAGGAGTCTTTTTTTCATGATTACAAAAGTTTAGAATCTTCCTTTTCATAAAAAGCATCTATTGATAAATTAGTTAAACCTGATGCATATACTGCTAATTCATCGCAACGTTCATTCTGTGGGTGATTGTTATGTCCTTTAATCCATTTAAAATCAACTTGATGTAGTCGGTAAATTTTCAAAAATCGTTTCCATAAATCGGAGTTTTTTCTATTGGCAAAGCCTTTCTTTTCCCAACCTAAGACCCATTTTTTCTCTACCGAATCCACAACATACTTCGAATCGGAAATCACTAATACTTTCATATTAGGGTTTTTAAGTTTTTCTAAACCTACAATTACCGCCAAAAGTTCCATGCGATTATTAGTCGTTAAGCGAAAACCTTCATAAAATTCTTTTTTATAAGGACTGCCAACCAATTCCATAACGACGCCATAACCGCCGTTTCCCGGATTTCCTTTGGCTGCGCCGTCGGTGTAGATATGGACTTGGTGTGAGTTCATAATTATGAGTTATGAGCTATGAGTTTTTCAATTACTTCAGGAAAATATTGGTGCTCTAAAACGTGAATTTTATCAGCAATTGCTTCGGCCGTTTGGCAATCTTCAATATCGATTGATTTTTGAAAAATGAATTCTCCTTCATCATAATTTTCATTAACATAATGAATTGTGATTCCAGTTTCTTTTTCATTATTTTCTAAAACAGCTTGATGCACGTTCAATCCGTACATGCCTTTGCCTCCATAATTGGGCAATAATGCGGGATGAATATTAATAACTTTATTAGGATATTCATTGATGATGTGTTCGGGAAATTTCCATAAAAATCCGGCTAAAACTATCAAATCGGGTTGGATTTGATTAAGTTGTTCCAAGACTTTTCCTTCATTTAATTCTTGTTTATTGAAGACTTGGGTTGGAATGTTTAAAAATGAAGCTCGATCTAATACTTTAGCATCAGGATTATTAGAGAATATTTTAACTACTTTGGCTGATTCTTTTTCTTTAAAATGCAAAACAATTTTTTCGGCGTTAGAACCCGATCCAGAGGCGAATACTACTATTTTTTTCATCGAAGCTGTTTTAAATTTTACACAAAAAAAAGAATAATAAATCAGATAAAAGAGTTCTTTATGAAATAATTTTTTTAATTTCGTAGTCACATTTATTAACTAAAAGATGGTTTTAAGATAAAGTTTTTTATTTTTGCCAACAATTTAAATTTTAAAATTAAAGATTATGTCAGACATTGCATCAAGAGTTAAAGCGATTATCGTAGACAAATTAGGCGTTGACGAGAATGAAGTTGTAACAGAAGCAAGCTTCACAAACGATTTAGGAGCTGATTCATTAGACACTGTTGAGCTTATTATGGAGTTCGAAAAAGAATTTGATATTCAAATTCCAGACGA
>CAISUR010000479.1 GCA_903888655.1 uncultured Bacteroidota bacterium
CTGATATAAAGAATTCCTTTAAAGATTGAAAAAGCTATGTTTCCAAAAAAGTTATTTATTTTTTGAAATAATACTCCTAATTCTATTTCTTCGGGTTGGCTATTTTGATTTTCTGAACTCATAAAATTTATTTAACGTTAAAAATTTGTTCTAATATTTTAATTGTAATTAAATACGTTGGCTTTACTCCAGTGGTTCCTAAACCACCTGAAGCTAAAGTGCTTCCTGTTTCTAAAGGGTTGTCCGAAGCATAATATGCATACCTTACTTTTACATCAGGATGAATGCTTTTTCTGATTTTTGAAGCCGATTGTATGGCTTTTTGATAATAAGCACCTTCCATTTCTAATCCGATAGCACCCCAAGTCGATTCATGGAAGAATTTCAATAAATCTTTATTTTGCAATGAAGTTCCAAGTACCGTAACCATTGGTCCAGCGAAAACCGGAATGTCATTTCCAACAAACATACTCGCCGTTAATTCATTATTGAAAAAATAATTGTCCGCTGTTCCCTCATTAATATGAGCGTTGGGAATCATAATATCGCCTTTTCCGCCTTGAAGAATTCCCGCTTTGCCCATAATCGAAACCGATTCTACATTTAAAAAAAGTGTATTGGCTCCTTTTTTAAATGGCTTTAATAATTCGTCAATGGTTTCATACGCTTGCTCTCCAAACGCATAATCCATAACAATAATTACAGGCTTTTCTTTACTGACACTCGCTTTTGGAAAACTAGATTTTGCCCAGTCTATTTTGGCAGTGTCAAAAATTTGAACATCAATATTGGTTCCTGAATGATCTGGTAACGAAATCATTCCGTGTTGTAATGCAAAGGCTTCGACTTTGTCTCTCACATCATGAGCGCCTTGTTTGCTTAATTCTTCGTAAATAAAGAAATCCGATTTGTCTTTTAGCTTCCCTTTGTGCACATGTTCCGCAAAAATAGAATTCATCACCGAATGCATGTTGGCACTAATCACATGAATTGGTCTATCTAATAAATTATTTTCGTTTAAAACTTCTTTAATATTGGTTGCCCAAATTTCTCCATGAATATGATGACCTAATCGTTCTCTTAAAATAGGACTGAATGTAATCGTTCTTTTATTATTATCAACCACTTCTTCGATAGCTAATTTCCCTAACCAATAGATTACGTGTAAAAATCGGTCTGGTTTTTCAGAAGTTCCAAAAGCGTCGTAAATACTCAAAACCTCTGCAAAAGTTCTTCCCAACACATTCGCTGCATGAGAAATTGCCTTTTCTTTATCAATCTGATTTAGTTTCTTGGGCTGTAAAGCTGCTTGTTCTAATTTTTGCCAATCACGAGAAATTCTACCTTCATCATCAATAAGAACACGGTCTTTAATCTTGTGAGATTCTATAAAAATAAAAGTCAAATGCGTTAAAATGTCGTAAATGTCAGATCGACCACGAGTAATTTCAACGTTCATTTGTTCTTCGTCAATTCGGTAACAATTTCTTTTTCTTTTAGGAGGAATAATTGCTTTAAAATGTGATTTTGAATAGCCTTCTTCTGAAGTTAAGTTAATGTAACGGCATTCTTCAATGCCCACAGGAAGCCTTTCGATAACATAAAGTAAGCCGTTTAGTTCTACTTTTTCTTCTGCAATACTTCCGTAAATTTCTGGTCTTAATTCGAGAAGAGCTTCTCTTAATGTGTCTCCTGAAACACCCATTGGTTTATAAAAACCTCTGTTAAATAAATGCCTCATGGTAATATACAATCGTTCGATAGCAGCCGACGATTCTTGCGCTCGAGAACGCGAAATGTTTAGATC
>CAISUR010000480.1 GCA_903888655.1 uncultured Bacteroidota bacterium
AGAGAAAACGAAAAAAGATAATGAAGGTGGTGATGGTGGTGATTTCCCTGGATAATCAAAATAAAAAGCTCCGATATAAATAATATCGGAGCTTTTTATTTTTAAGCGAACTTATATTAAGCTTGCTCTAATTCTTTCTTTTCTCTTCTTTCTCTTAACAACTCTCTTGTTGCACCAAATATCCAGTAAAACACAAAGTTCACTAAAAACATCATCAACCAAAAACCAATAGTTAAGATGGTTAAAAATAATAAGAAACCTAAATATTGAGCGAATGTAAACATATCTTTTAGTATTTTTCTTAATAAATATAGGTCAAAGATAATTCATATATTTTATTCTACAAATAAAATAATGCAAATTATTAACATCGTTGTAAACAATTAATACCATTTTTTTTTCTTGAAATAATAAATCATTCCAACAAGCAAAATAAACATCAATCCCATGATAATAAAATAGCCATACTTCCACTCTAGCTCAGGCATAAATTTAAAATTCATACCATAAATACCCACAATAAAAGTCAATGGCATAAAGAAAACTGACACTACAGTTAAGGTTTTCATTACTTCGTTCATTTTATGACTTTGGGTTGAAAAAAAGAAATTGGAAGCACTTTCTAAAGTAGTTAAATCATATTCTATTTGTTCTAAAAGTTCCAGACATTTTTGATGCAATCGTTCAAAAAAGGTAAAGTTATTCGACTCAATAGCATCAAAAACATTATCATCTTTTATACTTTTAATCGAATATAAGGAATCGCGCAATGGAATTATGGAACGCTTCAAAAAGTTATAATTATCGCGATGTTTTTCAATTTGTTCTAAAATTGTTAAATCAGTACTATGTTTTGATAAATTTATTAACTCCTCTACTTTATCTTCTTCATTTTCAATGGTTATGTAGAAGTTTTCCATTATAGCATCCAACAACAAAAACAAAAGATAATCGGCCTTTTTAGTCCGAACGATACCCGAATGTGTTCTAATACGTTCACGAATATGCGTGAAAAAGTCACTTCTTTTTTCTTGAAAGGATACCAAAATTCCATTTTTCAATAAAAAACTAATTTGTTCTGCTTTAATATTATCGGAATCTGCCTCTGGTAATAATGATTTAATATTAAAAAACAAGGTGTCGTGATATTCATCCAGTTTCGTTCGTTTTGTAGTATTCAAAATATCCGAAAGCATAAAATTATCCACAGTCAAATAATCGCCAATCTTTTTTATAAAATCGGGTTCATTTAATCCGTGAACATTCAGCCAATTGACTTTAGAATAATCAACGTGTTTTTCTATTTCATCAACATCAAATTCATGAAATTCAGCCAAATCCATATCGTTATAAACAAACAACTGACTTTCGGTTTGCGTATATTTATGTATACCCGTATATTCCAAAAGTGATGGCTGAACTTTTTTTCCTTTTTTGTATTTTATTTTTCGCACGAAATTAAATTTTGTCTAAATTTAGAAAGAATTATTTTTTTAAAAGTAATTTTACGGAAATTTATATATGAAAACACTAATCACCAACATACAAGAGCTATTGCAAATCAGAGACGCTTCCATTAGAAAAGTTTCTGGTGCCGAAATGGCAATTTTACCTTCCCTAAAAAATGCCTATTTATTGCTCGAGAATGATTTGATTGCAGATTTTGGTGCGATGGAAAATTGTCCAACAACTGACGTTGATGTCACGATTGATGCTACAGGAAAAGTAGTTCTTCCAACATGGTGCGACAGTCATACGCATATAGTTTATGCCGGTAATAGGGTGCAAGAGTTTGTCGACAGGATTAACGGATTGAGTTATGAAGAAATTGCCAATCGCGGCGGCGGAATTCTAAACTCAGCCCAAAAACTCAATGAAACGACTGAAGAAGAAATCTATAACCAATCGAAAGTACGACTTGAAGAAGTAATGCGTCAAGGAACAGGTGCTGTAGAAATTAAATCGGGTTACGGATTAACAGTGGAAGGCGAACTGAAAATGCTTCGGGTTATTAAAAAACTCTCTCAAAATTATCCCATCAAAATTAAAGCTACTTTTTTGGGTGCACATGCTTTTCCTGCCGAATATAAAGAAAATCATTCCGCTTATATCGATTTGATTATTAATGAGATGCTTCCCAAAATTGCTGCAGAAAATCTAGCCGATTATATTGATGCTTTTTGCGAAACGGGCTATTTTTCAGTTGCCGAAACGGAACGCATTATGGAAGCTGGAAGAAAATATGGATTACAAGCCAAAATACATGTCAATCAATTCAATGCTATTGACGGAATTCAAGCCTGCGTAAAACATAAAGCACTTTCTGTAGATCACCTTGAAGTAGTTACCGATGCCGACATAGCTGCATTAAAAGATTCGGATACGATGCCCGTATCACTTCCTTCGTGTTCCTATTTTATTAGCATTCCGTATACACCAGCCCGAAAAATGCTGGACGCAGGGTTGCCTTTGGCTTTGGCAACCGATTTTAATCCCGGCACTACACCCTCAGGAAATATGAATTTTGTTGTTGCAACTGCGTGTATTAAAATGAAAATGACTCCAGAAGAGGCTGTTAATGCCGCAACAATCAATGGCGCTTATGCCATGGGAATTTCGGAAAACTACGGCAGCATCACGATCGGAAAAAAAGCCAACATCATCATCAGTAAGCATGTTGCCTCTTATTATCAATTGCCTTATTCTTTCGGAACAGATTTAATAGAAACTGTCATTATTGAAGGAAAAATTATTACGTAAACCAATTTTAAATTAAAAAATGCTATATAAAAGAATGTATTGAATTAAACTTGAATACACTATCTAAAAGTAAAACTTGATTTTGAAACCAATTCACTTTTATCAAAAACGTTTACAAAATAAGTTCCTTTTTCAAAGTTTTTACCTTGTAAATCTTTAGATACTTCAACGGTTTTATTTTCATATTTGACAACAGTTGTAAAACTATACGTTAAAGATTCAGTTCCAAACTGTACTGTTGATTTATCTCCAAGAACATTACTTTTACTATCGATAACCTGAACATAATATGTTTTATCCCCAGACTTAGCAATTTTGTTTTCTGCGATTGTAAAGCTTACTTTTAAAACATTTGCTCTACTAGCTTTATCAGTCTCAATTTGCTTACCAGAATTTTTCATTTTATAAGCACTTGTTTTTAAATTTAAAACCGATAATTTAGAGCCTTTTTCAACTGTTTTTGATAATTCTTCATTTTGACCAACAAGAACCTGATTGTAATTTTTAGAATCGGTTAACACTACATTAGTGCTATCTAAATTAGTTGCTAGTTTTTTATTTTGCGCTTTTAACATATCAACTTCTTGCATCAAACTTTTCATTTTAGTTTGTAATGTTAAAAACTGTTGTTTATATTTAGCCATAGAAGCGGCATCCCCCTTAGACTTTTCTAACTGCGCCATTAAACCAACTACTTTCTCCCTTTCTGCGATTAACTCATCAGACATTGTTGTGTTTTCTGCAATGGCTGCATCGTAAGTGGCTTTTAATTTTTGAAGATCTGAAAGCA
>CAISUR010000481.1 GCA_903888655.1 uncultured Bacteroidota bacterium
AAGAAAGCGACAATAATACCATACCCAATTTTAGGATAACTTTTTGTTTCGGTTTCCAATTTACGAGCAAGTAAATATTTTAACTTTTCATCCCAGGTGACTTTTTTTTCATCCCCACTTTTCATTTTTATAGTGGTTGTTCCTTTAAGAATTTTTTTATCTAATAAATCATTAGTCAATGTTTCAATAAATGAACGTCTTTGTAAATCTTCTTGATGTCCCCAAGCATCATAATCAAATACATAAAAACTATCTGATAACTTATTTCCAAGTATCCTAATTACATTTGATTTACCAGAACCCCACTGACCATCAAGTCCAATGATTTTTGGAATCTTGTCCCCTGTTTTAAATGTATGAATATGATTTTTAATAGCTTCAGCAACTCTATCTGCTGAACCACCTTCAAACTTGTCAACACCATGAGGGATATTTTGAATAAATTTCGGAAATTCTTGTTTGCTCATAATTCTGTTTTTATAGTAAAAAAATATGCTAAATAATCTAATAACTACTAGCCTAGTTTTTTTTGATAATTAATTAATTTAGATTTTCGAAACTATCTTGATAATCATCTTTGCTTAATACTGTATCATATAAGCCTACTTCTTCATCTTCATGTTTGTTGATTCCGACATAGGATAAACTGGCATCTTCGTAACGTTTGAATTTGTATACTGCATCATTCATTAATGCACTATTGAACACACCCAAACTAACTAATAACTCAAAATCTTTTACATTTAATCCTGTTACTTTTTTGAATAAAGCGGGTTCTAATTGTGTGATTACATCTTTTAAGCTTCTTTCTCTATAATCTGTTAGATACATAAATACAGGAACTCGAGTAGCAAATTTTATAAGCTTTTCTTGGATTTGCTTTCTTAAACTTTTGAATTCTTTTTCTTCATCAGATAATTCTTTTTTCTCTGATTTGGATAGTTCTCTTTCGTTTGCTTCTCCTTTTGTTTTCTTTACTGATTCTGATTTGTTTATGATGGTTTCTATATCTTGGTTTAATGTTCTAAAACCTTCAATACTCATCAAAGCTTCTAATGCTTCTTTGTTGTTTTTTATTCTTTCAAGTGTATAATTATCAACATTTACTAACAATGCACTTTCCCAACGTCTTGCTAATAAAGTTGCTGTTGTGCCGCTCATTGCCATATCTAATATTCCGGCTGCATCAATTTGTTTCATTGAACTACCATCGTAAGCTAAAACAGGCAAAAAGTGAATAAATTCTTCTACCTTTTTTTCTGGATTTCCTTCATTTACATTTAATCGACAACTGTAATCCGCTATTTGTCTTAATGCTCTATCGGGTGCAAAATCAAATACATAACATTCTTGTTTTATGATTTCTTCTTTATTTGGAGATGTGCTATCAGGGTTTTTAATAGACCAAGGTGTTTGTACTCTAAAAGCTGCTTGAAAATAAGTTTCAGGACTTGATGAATTCCGTAGCATAAAAATGCCTGTCCACGGTTTTACAGAAACCCCAGTTGTTAATTTACCGCAGGATAAAGTGATGCTTTTTGTTTTTAAAGGATTGTCCATTGCTGCTAAAACTGGAGGTAATGCTTCAACACCTAATCCTGCTCTTAACCCTGCTGCTACTACTATTTTATACTCATGGTAAAAAGTATTTTGCTTTTGAGCTAACAAATTTTTCATTGCAAAACAAGAAGCAACCGTTGGTAAGAACCAAAAAGTATGTGATAGCACATTTAATAAACGTGTGTCTGAAAATGGCATAGGAGGTTTTTTAGCTCCTAATTTTAAATTATCAACAGTAGTTTCCATAAATGAACCACGAATTAAATCTAACCATTTTTGAACTTCATTTTCATAGGCGAACTTTGCAAAGTCTTCTTCACCATTGGCTGAAAAGAACACGTTTAAATCGAACTCATTAAACTCTCCTTTCATTGCAATTTCTCTTATACTATCGGGTAATTGATAGGTAAGCATAACCATTCGAGGTAAAGCTGCATAAGGGTTTTTATCTCCTTGCCATTGCTCTTTTGCTTTTTGTTCATCAGAATAAGTCCAGTTATAGATTTGTTCTTCTATAAATTCTCCTGATGATATTGCTCTAAATGGTGTTCCTGATAAATACAAGTAACTATTTGTGGTAATAGGCATATTACTTTCATCAAAATATTCAATACCTTCTCCTTCACCAAATTGTAATTCTTTTTTTCCTTCAGCTTCAAATAGCTCTTTTGCGTTTTCTCTCCAAGCACCATAATGGTATTCGTCAAAAATTACACAATCCCAATTTGTAGTATGTACCCATTCATTTCTTGGTTTTATACCTCCTGCATCATTTTTTCCTAAGTAATCTTGAAATGAACCAAAGCAAACAAAGGGTTTCTTTTTATCGATAGTATCAAAATTTACACTGTTACGAGCTATGAACTGCCAACCTTTAAAGTCGATATGCGAAAGCAAATCTTCTTCCCAAGCACTTTGAACCGCAGGTTTAAATGTTAGTACTAAAATTTTAGTCCATCCCATTTTCTTTGCTAATTGATAGGAAGTAAAGGTTTTGCCAAAACGCATTTTAGCATTCCAAAGGAAATGAGGTGTTTTATTTGGGTTTTCTTTTTGAAAACTTTTAAAATAGGTAATTGTTTTGTTGATAGCTTGCTCTTGTTCTGGTCGTAAACCAAAGTCTAAAGTTCTACTATCTTCATTTAGTTCACCCTTTTTTATTGAAAGTATTGCTGCTTTAACATCTTTTATAGTACATTCAAACCATTCACCCGCTTTGTGTTTAATACCAATTTTCTTTAAATAGCGATGCACATCATGGTCTAAAAAGATGCTACCATCATTACGCATTGCCGATTCTTCTAAAACAATCTTATATGGTAACTCACCTGGTCTAACCGTTGGGTACTGTTGTGCAACACGAGTTTTAGCATCATTTTTTGTATAACCCACTTTGAGCAGTCCTTTGTATTGCGGATTTGTATCTTCATACGCATAAATGGTTGGGTTTGCTTCTGGGCGTTGCGGAAAAAAAGGAGTACTCATTTAGATCGTTTTTATAGTCACGGATTTACTTTGCAAATAAAAAGTTATTGATATCCATGGGTTTAGGTTTGACTATGATTTTGTTTGCAAATAAAAAAACTTTTATACTTATGCGTAATATGGAACGTAAGTTGCATATTTTTTTGATGTTATTTCGGGATCCGATAACTTGATTAATCCAGCGCTAAAAGTATCAGCAATAATCTTAGAAGCTATGTAGGAACTATTTTTATCTATACCGAACCTTTCTCTAACAGATTGATTATTCAAATCTTTTCTGTCTTCAAAAAGCAAACAAGCATGTTGATAACAGGCTCTTATTTTATCTGGTTTAGTCATTTCATTTAGTTTTTTTGGAGGAAACAATATAACCTTAGTATGGGTTTCGCTCTTCTCAAACTTTACTGGAGGTAATTTTCTTTCTTCAATAGCGGCAATTGCTCTATCAATACCGCTGCCTCGTCTTTCGCAGATACCTAATAATAACATCGATTGTGCCAAAATTTCATTTCTTGATCTTGGTGGCATATCTAAAAGCCTATTCACATCATTTAGTGGAGCTCCTGGATTTGTAATAACAAATCTGTTTGAAAAAATTTCTATCGTAATTGGCATACCACTTATAGCAAAGTCTTGATGTATTAAAGCATTTGCAACAAATTCTCTTATGGCGACTTTTGGATAAATAGGAAGATCTTTTCTAATTCCTTCTATGATTTCAGTCTTTGGTAACTGCTTAATGATGAAGTTTATTAAGCCTTCAAAGCCAGCAGCATAGCCAAAAACACCATTTTGCTCTTTTTCAAGTTCTCTGTTATTACTTCCAACATATTGTCGCACAATTACATTTCGTCCTTTTAAATCGGGATAATCATTAATATCTTTAGCAAAGAGTATTGCTCCTAAATTTGTAATAGCCCAAGAATTATTTTTATCTTTTATAAAGTTGTATTCCTTTAAAACTGCAATAATTGAATCTGTGTTTTTAGATATATTTTTATCTAATAATTCGTATAATTTTTGGTAGTTAATTTTTTCAAGTACTTGGTCTTTAGTTAAATTTTCGAGGGCAAGCATTTCTTCAAATTGAATACCTCTTGATTGAGAAATTAAAATTTGAACTTGTTTTCTAGTCATTTTTACTGTTTGACCAGCTGACCTAGTATAACAATTAAACATATCATTGCCTCTCAAATGGGCTGGTTTATCTGATTGTTCTGGTATGTGAACGAATAACAAACTATGTCCTTGAAAATCCATAATACTGTGTTCAATTTCTATTGAAGTATTAAGATTGTTTTTAGCAATATTGCCTAATAAAGTAACAATTCTATCTGCTTCTATTTGTGAAATAGAAAATAAACTAGCATCGTTATTGACACCATATACTAAAAGACCGCCACCTTGCAAATTAGCAAAGGCACAAATGTGTTGAGCCAAACGATCTGTTTTAGAGGATATACCACTTTTCCAATCCAACTCATTAAGCTCTATTGGTACAGGATAAAGGCTGTCTTTTAAAATAACTAAAGCTTTTTCTTTCCAGGATTCCATATTTCTATTTTAAACTATTCATTTTCATTGACCATTGGTTTAATCAATGATTCAATAAACTCAATTTCTTCTGTGGTAATATTATATTTTTCAAAAAGCTTTTCATCAGTCCATTTTTCATTAAAGTCTTGTTGAGGAACAAAAACATAATTTTTCTGAGTAATATGTTGAGTGCTTTTTGCTAATAATATCATAAATCTAAAGAACTTAGTTGTCATATAACTAGCAACATTTTTGGTTCTTTTTTCATTTGAAAATGGGCCAATAACTAAATAGGTTTCTGTGCAACAAGTATTATTTCCAACTACTAAAGGTTTGCTTAAAATTAAATGAGGATAACTATCATCACCTGGACTAGCATATGGGACAAATATTTTAAAACTATTTATGAAACTATGATTTTTTTCGATTTTTTCATTCGCTACAAAACCATTATCGCCAAATCTATACAGGCTTATATTGTTTTTGGAGTCTTTCACTTTTTTGAAAACACTAAAATTAGTGGCTAAACCAAAAGGCTTTCTGGCACTTACAAGTTCACTAAATGATTTTTCTTTTAAATTTTGTACTTTTTTTAGAATACTAATAGATTCATTATATCTAATGAAAACATCTAAACCTTTCTCTAAAAGAGGTCTTTTAACAGTTAATCCAATTTTATTCCCTTTGTGAGTAGTTACATTACAATCGCCTTTATGTTCTTTTTCCCAAAGGAAATAACAAATACCACCTCGAATATTTAACCCAGGAAAACAATCAGAAGTATCAGGATAATCATGAATTTCTGACATTCTATTATCATTCAACATATCACTTCTAAAATCATCAAGACCTTTACCTCCGTTATACCATCTTGCCGGAATAATCATTGATAAATATCTAGGATTAAGTTTTTTTGCTTGTTGTATGAACTTATGATAAATTGGGCTAGCACTAGATTGAGCACCACCATCGCTCAATTGATAAGGAGGATTTCCAATAATAACATCAAATTTCATATTTTTAAATAGTTTTTCAGGTTTGTCTGTGTGTATAAATTGATAAGCATAAGCTTCGAACTCGTTGCCTCTATCGTAAACTTCTTGGCTTGCACCGCAAAAGGTACATTTACCATTATTCCAAGTATGCTCTAATCTGGTGTATAGAATGTTTCCGTTTTCATCATCAAAAGCATCACATAAGGAGTATTTGCCATTGGCTGTTTTAGAGCAATAAACACTTCTACGAGAAAGTAATGATGTAAGCTCTGTAATGGCGATACCAAAAATTTGGTTTTTATATATGTGGTTTAATCGTTCTTGTAAATCAGGTATTTGAGATTCTAAACCATTTTCTAAACGTTTTACTATCTCTCTTAAAAATACCCCGGATTTAGAAACAGGATCAAGGAATTTAGCCTCTTTATTTGTCCAAAGTTCTTGTGGTAATAAGTCTAAAATTTGATTTACCAAATTAGGAGGTGTAAAAACCTCGTCATTGCTTAAATTGGCTAGACAAGATAACACATCAGGATTGTAGCTAGTTTGTTGTAACATCGGCTAAATTTAAAAAATGAATTAACGGGTAATCTTTTATTGGGGTAGGAATAAAAACAGGCTCGTTGGTGTCTGAAAATAAATTCATTTCACCGCTGTTGTATTCTACATTTTCGAGTAATTTGTCATATTGAAAATCTCTTCTTTTGATTAAACTCCCATTAACAGGGCTCCATTCTGAAAAAACAATAGGTATTGCTTTATCATCAGGAGTTCTTAAGCTTAATGCATCGCCCCAAAGTATGTTTCTACCTAAAATGAATTTCACAGCATTAAGACATTCTTCTTTACCGTTTTTTTTTTATAGTTTGGTGTTCAATGTATCAATAATTAAAAACAATCTTTCTCTACATTCTTCAACATTATCTTTAAGAATATCGACACCATAAATACTTGAAATAGCAATTACAGCGTATCTTTCGAACTCTAATTGACTGCTTTTATATTTCGCCTCAACAACTGCCAGTTTTCTTCTTAAAACTTCAACAAGAAAATTACCTGAACCACAAGCAGGTTCTAGGAAGCGCGAATCAATTCTTTCTGTTTCCTGTTTTACTAAATCAAGCATAGCATTGACCTCACGTTCTGAAGTAAATACTTCTCCGTGGTCTGATACTCTTTTTTTAGATTTTACTTGTTTGTCCATTTACTATTTATTGATAATTTTTGAAAGTATATTCTTTATTTAATTTTGATAATCAAAAGTGTAAATATATAAAAAAGCAACTGAAAGAAAAAGGGTGTAAATGAAAAGGATAGGCAGGATAACCAAAAAAAGGGAAAAAGAAATTTAAAAAAATAAAACTAAAAACTTTTGGATTTAAGTGGCTGTTTGAGCGCAAAACGGTTTTGTTACTTTATCGCTTTGCTTTAGAAGTGTTTAAAGTAATCCGAAAAATAAAAAATAAAAAAATAAAAAATGTTTGTGGTGAAATTTGGTTATCCTGCCTATCCACTTCAAACAATAAAAAAGAGTGCATTTTGCACTCTTTTTTGAAATCATTTAATTTGATGTTTATTACTCCGTTTCGAGTTCCTTATTTTTAATATCTACTTCTTCATAACTAAGCTCTTTTACTGCGTAAACATAACCTGTTTTCTTGCTTATTTTTATAA